>CAYNFY010000045.1:0-31652 GCA_964396585.1 uncultured Nocardioides sp. | reverse complement strand
CTCCTGGAGTGCGGAGGCTTCAGACCCCAACTACACCCGCAACTGCGATGAGCCATGAAAGTCATGGGTGACTCTGGCCTCTATGGGTGGATGTCGGTTCGGAGAAGCGATCGTGGTGGTATCCGCTCATATGGCTCGGGCCTGTTCGACGGCGGAACCACCAGGTCCGGCATTTTGGCGTGGATCAGGCGCGGTCGAATATCTTGTCCGCCATGTCGAACAATGCCGATTTCGCGGCTTCTTCGTTGTCCCAGATCGCAAAGCCAGACAAGATTTGAATCCCCTGGCTTCCATCGAGGGCGAAGAAGTACATACGAGCGGGAATCCCGCTGACGGGGTTGCCTGCCGCGTAACGGAATTTCACCTCGTCACCTGGTCCGTTGATATCCTGCAAGCCGTCGCCAAGTGGATCGACGCGGGACCTGTAGTCACTCTCGGGGAGCAATACGACTGACAACACCGGCAAGCCGACGATTCCAGCGGATTCAGGGACGGCGAGTTCCCAGTCACACGTTGACAGCGCCGAAGTATTTCCCTCAGCCAAGGCCACCCCGAAACCGGTTGCCTCGCGGATCTCGTCATCGCTGAGAAGGTCACAAACGAACTGCTCGTCGTCGATGTCGTTCGCGTCAGGCGTGGTGGAGCTGGGCTGCGTCATAGCTGTCGATTCGGCAACTGGCGTATCGTCGCTTCCTCCGCATGCGGATACCAGCAGTATCGGCACCATCGGAACGAGCACAAGAATCTGGCGATATCGGTGAGGTAGCTTCATAATTTGCTCATGACCCCCAAGGTCGACGTGTTAGCTGCGCTGGAATGGAAAGAAATCTGCCACTTCGGTCCTGTTGCCGCCTGAAAATGTGAGCAAGGCCGGCTCATTTTGGCGGAACACATCGGCATCTATTCGCTGCGTTTCATCACTTGGAGGGTTATCGCGGGCGGTCGCACCACAGCTTCGATGTTCAGCGTCGGGCTGTTGGCAGAGACGATGACGTCAGATGTCTTGACCTCGAATCCGGCATCGGTCAGGGCCGCTGCATAGTTTTCAGCTGCGGCGTCGTCATCTGGATCCACCACCAGCAGCAGTCGCCAGGTCGTTTCGCTGAGCTTGCTTCCTGAGCTGATCTTGTCGTGTTCCGGCAGCGGGACACCGTTCGGGAACCCCTCGGGGAGGTCCGCGGCCCCTTCACTTCCGGTCGTTCCCGAGTCGATCTCGTCTTCGTTTGAGGCGTTCGATGAAGACTGCGACGGCGGGTTCTGATCGGACTCGTCAGGGGATCCTCCGCACGCTGTCAATGCGAACGCGAGTGTTGCGGCTGTCACCCACGCGAGGACGCGCTGGCTTGGGCGACACGGTGTTGGCTTCATCTATGCCCTCACAGGGGTTTGCTGGGAACTAAGCACGGCGTGATCAATAGGGGTGTGAAGTGCCTGCCGGGGAGTCGAACCCCGGCGAAGACCGTCCAGGCGATCCAACGATTACGCTCGCTGGCGGCGTGGCTTCGGGTCAGGATGAGCGGTCCGCCGAATCCCAGGAGGGCGATTGCGTGGATGCCTGCCTGGCGCTGGGGGGTGATGTCAAGGGATGGCCCGTGGTGTTGACCCCGATCACTGTCATCGCCACCCAACCGATCGGTTACTCAGCGCCAGCGTGCCTCAGCCGACCTTCGCACAGATAACCCACACGGTCAGGTTCGTCGGCGAGGGATTAGAGTATTGGCCGCCCACCTTCCATCCCGTGGCAGTGGGATGATTGTGCGTGATGTTCAACGACACCGTAGGGGCTGAGGTTGTCTCGTAGCCACCACCGAGCGGTTCCAAACCGGTCGGGCACGCCGCAACCCTGGTGAATATTCCGCTCACTGGGCTCGGGTCCGCTTGGACCCTCGCATAGTCGCTGATCCCCGGGGCTCCCTGGGGCCCTTGCGGTCCCACAGCTCCGAATCCCGTGAGCCCTCGGGGCCCCTGTTCACCCTGTGGACCTTGTTCACCCTGTGGACCTTGTTCACCCTGCTCACCCTGTGGACCTTGTTCACCCTGCTCACCCTGAGAAGCAGCGCGGGCAGCCGGCGACAGATGGCGGGGCTTGATCGCGTTCTTCTTGATGTGCTTCGCCTTGACCGCGCTCTTCTTGATGTCCTTGCTACCGACCATGTACGCAGCAGTGGCTGTGCCGGTGACTCCGACAGTCAGGGCGAACAGTGAGATGAGCAGGGCCATCACGGCGGAAGGGCTCCTGCGACGTTCGCGACCAGTGGTCGTCGTGGGTTCCTCCATGGCAGAACTCCTTCGTGTGCAATGGGACAACGGCTGCTGCCCAGGGGTATGTCTAGTTCGCCGAGGATCCTGGCAGAGCGCGCTCACATGGCGCTCACGTGAGAAGACCAATCAGCATGAGAGTCGACGCTCACACGACGCGAGACGGCACCAGCTCAACGCTGGACGTTGGGACTGCGGCACTCCTTGCGCTTAATGCAGGAAGGACGATCTTCACGTACGTGGTGTAGAAAACGACGGAGCCCGAAGCCCAAGCACGTCGCACCGGCGGTGACCACGAGTCCGTGGGACGTGCCCCCGTTCTAAGCCCGGTCGCGACCTCGCGTGCTCTGCCGGGATCATGGTCGGCTCCTGGTCAGGGCGAGGAACTCGGACCGGCTGCGTGGGTCGTCACGCAGTTCTCCGAGCATCGCCGAGGTGATGGTGCGGGCGTCCGGGCTGCGGGCCCCGCGCAGGCTCATGCAGGTGTGTTCTGCTTCGATGACCACGCCGACGCCTCGGGGGTCGAGTTCGGTTCGGAGGTGGTCGGCGATGCGTTTGGTGAGCCGTTCCTGGGTTTGTGGACGGCGGGCGTGCAGTTCGACCATCCGAGCGAACTTGGAAAGCCCGAGGATGCGGCTGCCGGGCAGGTAGCCGATATGGGCGACGCCGACGAACGGCAGAATGTGGTGCTCACACAGTGACTGCACGGCGATGTCGCGTACCAGTACCAGCTCGTCGTACTCTTCGTCGTTGGCGAATGTGGTGAGCTCGAAGTCAGAACCGCTGGTCATCTCGATCAAGGCGTGCGCCATCCGCCGGGGTGTCTCGATGAGATTCGGATCGTTCAGATTCAGTCCCAGTGCCGTCAAGAGGCGCCCGGCAGCCTCCTCGGCGGCAGGCACATTCACCTGGGGGCGTGGGTGTGAGGCGATGGAACGCAGGCCGCCCCGCACCGTCGAATGGTGGGCTCGATCACGCCCGGCATGGTTCGGGTTCATGCGGTGTGCCGGTCGCGATCGAAAGCGAGCGCCGCCAGTGCCAAGGCGCCGACGAGCAGTCCGAAGTCACGCAGGGCCACGTCGTAGAAATCGCCTAGCGTCACGAGATTGATGATGATGCCGGTCAGCCACGCGGCCACGAGTAGCGAGCCACATCTCGGTGCGATCGCGACGAGGAGGCCGGCGAGGATCTCGATCACGCCGACGATCAGCATGGCTTGGTGGGCGTTGCCGGGGACGATGTCGTTGATCCACGGGGCCAAGTACTTATCCCAGTCGGTCAGGATCTCGACGAACTTGTCCAGCCCGAACGCGATCGGGGCGACGACGAAGACGGTGCGCAGCAGGAAGAAGGCACGATCAGCGCCTGTCTTGCCCAGCAGGGCATTTTCGGTAGAGGAATGGCTAGACATGTGTGGCCCTTCGTAGTCGGAAGCCCGGAACCACAAGATCAGCGGTCCGGTGTACTTTCCTTCGTGTCGGCCGGGTGGTGAGGTCTTACCTGCCTCAGAAAGCAGGCCTTTCTCGGTAAGAAGGCGGCCGGTCGCCGACACCAACGGGTCATGAAGGTCTATCAACGTCATGACGACGGACTGCGGGCACGGCAATCCGTCGATGAAGCCATTGCCTGGCGATACCAGAATCTGCTGCGCGCGGGGTTCGACGCGGACCTGGCCACCTCAACGGCAGAGAACCTGCGTCACGACCTCCACGCGCTCCTGCAGCTGATCGATCGTGGCTGCCCACCCCAGCTGGCGATCAGGATTCTCGAGCCATCGCCGAGCGGGGTGCGATCATGAGCCTCATGCAGCCCGCGACATCGGAGGTCGATCAGGCTCCCGACGAGGAGTGGATCCATCAGCTCACCCATCCCGGCCCACCGGGACAGGTCGCTCAGGAGAACCTGCACGAACTGCTGCTGCGCGCCACCCGGCACCAGATCCGGCGACTACGCCACCAACTACCTGGTGCCGGTGCCGTCGATCTGGAGGACCTCGCTCAGCAGGCCGCCGACGACGCGCTGGTGGCGGTCCTCAGCAAGCTCGATGCCTTCGAAGGGCGCAGCAGATTCAGCACCTGGGTCTACAAGTTCGGCCTTCTGCACGCTGGTGTCGCCGTTCGCCGACAGGCGTGGCGCCACCGCGAAGTACCCCTGGTCGACACCCTCGAACCCCACGACCCCGGCGGCGCACCAGAGAGCTTCGCCCAAGCCAGCGATCTACACCGGGCCGTCGTGGCCGCGATCACAACCGACCTGACACCGCACCAACGACGCGTGACTCTCGCGCTGCTGGTCGATCAGGTTCCCATCGATGTCTTGGCCGAGCGGCTCAACACCAACCGCAACGCCCTCTACAAGACTCTTCACGACGCGCGTCAACGGCTCCGTGCCAGTCTGCAAGCCAGCGGCCACCTCGATCACCCTGGGAGCACGTCATGAACACCCCGAAGCGCCGGTTCTCCTCCGAAACTATCGGCAGCTTGTTGCTCGACACGAGCCCGTACCTGTCCTGCGACGCATGCTTCGAGCAGATCGACGGCTACGTAGAGAAGGTGCTCGCGGACCCTGCTCATCAAGACATCGCGATGCAGGTCCACCTCGAAGCATGCGGCGCCTGCGCCGAAGAAGCCGCTGCGCTCACGGAACTCCTCGGCGGCACGGTCCGGCATGGAGAAGCCTGCTCTCCTCCTGGATGACGAAGTGCGGTAGACGAACCCGCTCCGCCGGAGCGCCGCCGATGCTGGAGATCGCGTAGCCGGGGCGACTTTCAGTTCTCGGATGGCGACAGGGCTTCTCCAGATTCTGGTTCTGTAATACAGAATCGAGCGTTCCGCACCACGGTACGCCGTCAGGATGGATCCATGACCGCACAGATCAATTCACCGGTCCGGATCCTGGCTCATGACGACCCGGCCAGCCGGGTCCGTCCGCAGCGGCGGCCGAGCCGTATCGCGGGTTCGGGCGGGAGATGCTGGCCCGCCTGTGGACCGAGGTCGGCAAGCCGCCGGACATCGTGGATCCGGTTGCAGAGTCGGCTGGTTGACTCGGCGATCGCCCGGCCCACGTTGTCCGAGGCCAGGGTGGAGACCCTGACCCTTCCACTCTGGCACTGAATCATCTCTGACTCACCCGGCTCCGTGCTATCCCCTTCCAGCCAAGGAATCTCTCATGAACCTCGACCCTGCCGTTCTGTGTCCCGACGCGATCGTGGTCGGTGGTGGAATCGGCGGACTCGGTGCCGCGCTCGCCTTATCCCGCAAGGGGGTGCGGGTGCGGCTGCTGGAGGCTGCGAAAGAGTTCGGTGAGGTGGGCGCCGGCCTACAGATCGCACCGAACTGCACGCGCATCCTCCACGACTACGGGCTGCTGGACAGAGTGCGCGAAGTCGGTGTCCGGCCCGAGGAGATGGTGATGAAGGACGCGGTGGACGGCTCAGTGCTGACCAGACTCGATCTGGGTGACCTTGAACGACGCTACGGCTTCCCCTATCTGGTGATCCATCGCAGCGATCTGCACGCTATCTTGCTCGAGGCGTGTCGGACCATCGGCGTCGACCTGGTCAACGACACCCGGGTCGAGGGGTACGAGAACACCACCCGGGGCGCACGGGTATTGCTCGATGGTGGGCGTACCGAGGAAGCGGAGGTCGTTATCGCGGCCGACGGACTGCACTCGGTAGCCCGGCGGCTGGTGATCGAAGACGAGCCGGTGAGTTCGGCGTACGTCGCCTATCGTGCCGCATTGCCCTTCGAGCAGGTACGAAAGAACCACGTCTCGACCAGAGATGTCGTCGTCTATGTCGGGCCGCGCTGCCACTTCGTGCAGTACCCCCTGCGTGGCGGTGAGATGTTCAATCAGGTCGCGGTCTTCGAGTCGCCCGCCGCGTTGGCCGGCGAGGAAGACTGGGGAACACCGGATGAACTGGATGCGGCATTCGTCGAGACATGCGATCCAGTACGGACCGGGATCCCATTGATGTGGCGTGACCGGTGGTGGCGGATGTTCGACCGTGATCCCATCGCACATTGGCTGCACGGCCGCATCGCGCTGCTGGGTGACGCGGCCCACCCACCCCTCCAGTACATGGCGCAGGGTGCGGTGATGGCGATCGAGGACGGCTGGGTGCTGGGTGAGCATGTCGGCGCGCAGCAGGCGGTGCGTAGTGAGGCCGGGTCCGGCATCGACTGGGACGCCGCACTGGCTGCCTACGAGGATGTCCGGCCCGAGCACTGCCGCCGGGTCGTCGAGACCGCCCGGGCTTGGGGTCTCCTCTGGCACCTGGACGGGGAGGAGCGAGACCGACGCAACCTGTTCCTGCGCAGTCGCGATGTCTACGACTACTCATTCGTGGACTGGATCTACGGACCGACCGCACTGAGGCCCCAGGACGAACCGCAGATGTTCCAGCCGATTGCCCTGGACGGCGTCAGCATGGCGACGGTCGATTGATCCAGTCACTCGGAGCGATGAATGAGCCCGGCCGGGGTGGCGGCCGGGCTCATTCCTCTTGTGTGTGTGCCGCTACAGTGAGCGAGAGATCAGGACGTCGGCTGGAAGGCCGGCGTTTCCCCGGCTAGAGCTGCGGTACGAATGGCCGCCTGCGTCGCCACGGCTGCCACCTGCAGTTCTCGCGCGACCTGCGGGAGGCGACTGTTCGGGCAGCGCGCGGTGGGCATTCCGGCAGCCAGGGCCCCGAGCGGGCGTCCCTCGTGATTGCGCAGTACCACGGCCACTCCGATGATGCCGCGTTCGTTTTCCTCGCGACTGACCGCGAAGCCCGCCTTGCGTACCGAAGCCAGATGTCGCTTCAGTGTCGAGACATCGGTGATCGCGGGACCGTATACGGCCGGAAGGCCGCGAGGGTACAGGGCGTCTATCTCAGCCGGTGCGAGCTGACTCAGCAGCACCTTGCCGGCGGCCGTGCAGTGTGCCGACATGGTCATACCGGCACGAGAGCTCACTTGCAGGGTCTGCTGACACTCGATGCCGTCGACGTATACGGCGGCGGTGCCGCGAAGCACCACGAGGTGAACGGTCTCCTCGAGCGACTTGCACACACTGATCAGGGCAGGCCGAGCCATCTTGGCCACCTCACCCATCGCCTGCGGAGACCTGGTCGGGACGGTGACCGCGGGGATCGAGCCGGTCTGGTAGGCGCGCTTCGCGTTCTGAACCGCGAATCCGCGGTAGACCAGCATGGCGAAGAGCCGATGTGCGGTCGACGGGGCGACCCCGAGCTCCCTGGCCGCGGCCGTCACGCCGAGCTCACCACGGACGGCGAGTAGCTGGATCAGTCGGAGTGCGTTGTCGACAGACTCGATCGGATATGGGACGGACGGGCGGGTGGAAGATTGCTGACTCACGTCGTTACCCCCTGTCTGCGAAGGCGAACCGGTCCGCGCATTCGGTTCTGGATGGCTGGAACCTAGCACCTAACCATGGCTCCAAAAGTGACCTGTACCACTGGAAGGGGCGAACATTCTGGCGAGAAGAATGGCCTTGACAATGCTGTGCCGGAGAGCGGCAGTGTGATCCAGTACGGCGAAGAAGTGATCGGCGGGAGAGCCGCACCTCCGGATCGTTCTGGGAAGTCGGAGGTAGGGCGGATGCGGGTGGGAGTGTTCCTTCCAGCGAGTACTAGTGATGGCAATGGGTGCGATGACTGGCAACATACGGCCGATCTGGAGGACCTCAGTCTGGTGGCGATGGCCGCGGACCGGTTGAGGTTCCATCATCTGGCCTGGCCTGTCACAGGCACGCCGCCGGCTTCCTGGGACCTGCTCCAGGTACTGGCCCTACTGGCCCTGCGTACTGCTGAGATCACCCTGCTTCTGTCGAATCCTCCGGTACCGAAGATCGCGTCCCTCGAACAGCGGGCGCACTACCGTGCTCTGTGTCGGGCCGCGGCCGGTCGCTTGTTGATCGTGCCGGAGCCGCCGCGTCCTCGAGCCACACCACTCGACCCCATCGGCGACCCCGCAGGCGCGCTCCATCAGGTACGTGAGCGCCGTGCCGCACGGGAGTCGATGATCACCGTGAGCCTCAGCGCGGTCAGCGCCGATCACTTCAGCGAGCAGATGATCGCGCTGAGCGAGGTGTTAGCAGAGGATGGGGAGTTCTGACCCCGGTCCTTTGGGCGTCAGCGCGCGTCGCATCGCCCACCACCTTCTGCTATTGCGACGCTACCGCCTTCTCGTTCTGCATAAAAGAACCTCGGATCGTTCCCGCAGACGTATGCGGGGGCGTGCTTAAAGTCTGGCAGAAGCACAGATTCACCTCAGACGGTGACATCTGATGCGCAGTCGCTCGATCACGGCGCAAGCCGTGCGGCGGTCCAAGGTCCGAGAGACCGTAGTTCAGTGGCGATGTCGGTTCAGTCGTCCAGTTCTAGCTTCAGGGTCCCGCTGACGAGAGACCGTCCTTGGCGTCGGCAGTTCCGACTGCGGTCTAACAGATGGAGGAGTCATGGAGAATCAATACGATCTAGTGATCGTCGGTGCCGGAGTGGCCGGGTGGACTGCGGCCTGTAGGGCGCAGGACCTTGGCGCGTCGGTTGCTGTGCTAGAGAAATTCCACGGCGCCCCGAGCTTCGGAAACGGTCGCATGTCAGGCGGATGGTTCCATGCGGCCATGCGCGATCCACGTGAGGCGCCCGACAACCTCTACCAGACGCTGATCGATCTGGCGGGCGGGTATGCGCGTGAGGAACTCGCCCGCGCGTGGGCGGACAATGTGGGACGTGCTGTCCATTATCTCGACTCCATGGGCGGCCATTTCGAAGCCATCGAGGTGGGTGAAGAGATGGAGAAGAAGTACCCGAAGCCTATGACGAGCAACGTGCTTACTCCATACCACTCTCCGCGGTTCGGGCGCGATTTCCACAA
Organism: uncultured Nocardioides sp.; assembly: GCA_964396585.1. GTDB lineage: Bacteria > Actinomycetota > Actinomycetes > Propionibacteriales > Nocardioidaceae > Nocardioides. The sequence continues at coordinate 22,509 of CAYNFY010000045.1, read as the reverse complement.
CAGTGGTCCTGATTTGCTGTTACGCGAGTTGCATCGCCAGTTCGTCGAGGGCGGTGGCACCTTCCTTTCCGGTCATCGCGCCCGCCGACTCGAGATGACCGATGGCGCGATCGTCGGAGTATGGGCCGACAACTCCTCCGGTGAAGGATTCATCGCGGGACGTTCCGTACTGCTGTGCGACGGTGGGTTCCAGGGCAACGCCGATCTCGTGGCCCGATACATCACGTCGGCGTACCAACTGCGAGGTTCGACGTCCAACACGGGCGACGGCTTCTTGATGGGTCTAGAGGCCGGCGCAGTTCCGGTGAACATGGAGTGGTTCTACGGATACCCGCAGCACCGTGACGCTTTGTTCGACGACCGCCTCTGGCCGACGCCGACGCCGGTCGCCTTGGTGGCCCATGGCATCGTCGTCGATGCGACTGGATCGCGATTCGCCGATGAAGAACTCCGACAGGAGCAGATGGCAGATGCGATTGCGAACTCGGTCTCTCCAGGTGGATGCTGGGTGATCTTCGATCAGGATACGTGGCTCGGGCCTGGTTGTGCTGGGGAAGACTTCGCCATTAATCCGGTGCTTACCGAGCTTGGCGCGACAGTCGTGGAAGCAGCTTCCTTGGCGGAGCTCGCCCGACTGGTGCAGATACCAGAGGCTGCCCTGACGAAGACGGTCGACGCAATCAACGCCAGCCGCCGTGACGGCTCGTCGATCGTCCCGGTTCGAAGCGGCGAGTTGCCGACCATTGAGAAGGCACCCTTCTACGCCGTGCCGCTCATCGCAGGAATCACCTTCGCGATGGGTGGCCTGCTGGTGAACAAGAACGCCCAGGTCGTCGACAGCGATGAGCAGCCGATCCCGGGGCTCTATGCGGCCGGCGGGACTATGGGTGGACTCCAGGGCGGTCCGGGATCCAAGGGATACGCCGGTGGCTGGGCCGAGGCCTCGACATTCGGGCTGCTTGCCGCTGAACACGTAGCCAGTCAGCACTAACCGCGAACTTGCCTGGTGTCCCTGCACGCATCCAGGGATCGATTCCTGGCCAGCGGGCTGGAGTTCACACGACATAGCTGTTGCCGCGGGGTATTAGTAACAAATGGACACATGACGAAGCAGATTGGTGGTCGGATCGGTGGGCAAGCTCGAGGGCAAGATTGTGCTGGTGACCGGTGCTGCACAAGGACAGGGCGCGGCAGCCTGTCGACTCTTTGTAGAGGAGGGCGCCGTAGTGATCGTGGCCGACGTGATCGATGATCTCGGCGCGAAAGTGGCAGAAGATCTAGGCGACGCGGCGCTCTACGTTCACCTAGACGTCAGTATCGAGGCGGATTGGTCACGCGCCGTCTCAACGGCAATAGCCCGCTTTGGTGGCCTGGATACCCTCATCAACAACGCTGGGATCCATTGGACGAGGGCGATCGAAGAAGAATCCGCGTCGGATGTGCAACGCCTCTTGGCAGTCAATCTCATGGGACCGTTCTACGGAATCCAGGCTGTCGTGCCCGCGATGCGCAGTCGTGGGGGAGGGTCGATCGTGAATATCGCATCCACGGCGGCGATCACCTCGTATCCGGGCCACGGTGCCTACAGCATGAGTAAGTGGGGGCTGCGCGGTCTCACGAGAACTGCTGCCATCGAGTTGGCCCCTGATCGGATCCGCGTCAACTGCGTGGCCCCCGGGGCTGTGGAGTCCGCTATGACCCCCGCGCTCGAGCCGAACGCGCCGAAGGATGCCTCGGGGCTGCGGCGTAGGGCGAGCCCGAACGAGATCGCGCGAGTCACAGCTTTCTTGTGCTCGGATGAGTCCTCGTTCGTCACCGGGACAGATCTTATCGCCGACGGCGGCCATCTGCTCTCCTGGTAAGACTCTGAATTTTCTGGAGACCGTGTCCTCTCGTTCTGCATGCCAGAATATCTGACCGTTTCGCAAGACAGAGACAGAGGCGTCTTTAGAGTCCTAGGCATAAGCATAATCCCACCGGGGTGGGCCGTACGCGATGTTCGCGACCTGCCACATGCAGCTGCAGTCACTCCTGCTTGGGGAGTGAAATGCTTTGCAGCATTCGTTAGTAAGAAAAGTTGATGTGATCCAGATCGCAGGTCCGATGTTCGACCCGATGACTCAGGGATCCCCGAAAATTTTACTGAGACGATGGTGAGTTCACATGACTCGATTCATCGGGAAGCGTCTGCTCCTGGCGATACCGACGATCATCTTGGTGACGTTCCTGGTGTTTGTACTCATGGAACTGTCTCCTACGGATCCAGCCGCCGCCCTGGCGGGTGACAATCCAACCCCCGAACGCCTGGCCGAACTGCATCACATGCTAGGTCTCGATAGACCTTTCCTGACTCGCTATCTTGAGTGGGGATGGAACGCGCTGCGCGGGGACTTCGGCGTTTCGCCGGTGAACTACCAGCCCGTGATGTCCGATCTGATGCACCGATTACCCATCACCGCCTCGCTGGTGCTGCTGGCGCTCTTCTTCAGCGCGGTCATGGGCGTTGTCCTGGGAACGGTCGCGGCCCTCAACCGAGGTGCTGCGCTGGATTGGATCATGAACTCGATCGCCAATCTCCTGATGGCGATTCCACCCTTCGTGGTGGCGATCGTCCTAGTGCTGTTCTTGGCGATCACCTCACCTCTGTTCCCGGCGACGGGTTATGCCAACGTCAGTGACGGAATCGGCCCATGGCTCCACTACAGCACCCTCCCGGCGCTGTCGCTGGCGATAGTCCCCGGCGCGCTGTTGACCCGACAGATCCGGGGCGCGTTGGTGGATGCACTCGAAGAGGACTACATCCGGACTGCTCGAGCCAAGGGTCTGCGCCGCACGATGGTAGTGGGTAAGCACGCGGCCAAGAACGCGGCGGTTCCGGTCGTCACCGTGCTCGGACTAGTGCTCACGAATATGTTCGGCGGTGCTGTCGTGGTCGAGAAGATCTTCGCGATTCCCGGGCTCGGTTCGGTGAGCGTGGACTCGGTGCTCAGCGGCGACCTCGTGACTTTGCAAGGGCTGGTGCTTCTGGTCGCGGTGCTTGTCACCGCGGTGAATCTGCTGATCGATGCCTCCTATGGCTATTTCAACCCGAGACTGAGGACGAACCGATGACATCTTCGGCATCCCCCGGGCCGGTCGCCGTGACTAGGCTCCGACGTTGGCAGCAGAACCGTGTGCTGAAGCGCCTGATGGGCAACAAAGCGGCGATGATCTCGCTGGGCGTGATCACTGTGCTGATCCTGGTAGCCGTTCTCGGCCCGCTGTTGGCACCCTACGACCCGAACAAGGTCAATCTGAGCCAGCGACTGATGAGTCCCTCGGGGGCACACTGGCTAGGTACCGATGATCTGGGCCGCGACGTGCTCAGCCGTCTGATCGTGGCCACTCGAGTCGACCTCCTCGCCTCTGCCCAGGCTGTCGGTGTGGCGCTCCTCATCGGCGTTCCTGCGGGCGTCATCGCCGGATACGCGGGTGGGGTGACCGATGCCGTGCTCAGCCGGATCATCGACGCGCTCATGACACTGCCGCCGCTGATCCTGGCGGTCGTGGTGGTCGCGATCCTCGGCCCGAACCTGCGCAACGCGATGCTGGCCATCTCGGTCGTGATGGTCCCGGGGTTCTACCGGATCGTGCGCGCATCTACTCAGAGCGCCCGAAGCGAGCTGTATATCGAGAGCGCCCGGGCCAGTGGCTGCCGTAGCTGGCGGATTCTGTGGCGGCATATCTTGCCGGCGATCTCGTCGCCCCTGCTGGTGCAGACATCTTTTGCAGCCTCGGCGGTGATCGTGGCCGAAGCAAGCCTGTCGTTTCTCGGATTGGGGGCCCGGGCGCCTCAGGCGACGTGGGGTCTCATGCTCAACGAAGCGGCCTCCAGCATCACGACCAGCTCCTACCTGCTCTATCCACCCATTGTGATGGTCGCGGTCACCATCTTGGCCTTTTCACTGCTCGGTGACGGTCTCCGCGATGCCCTCGGGCGTCAGGTGCCGGGAGGACGATGAACATGAGTGCGCACACGAATACACGCGAGACGGTCCCGCTGTACCCAGGGGATGCCGTCATGGCTGCCCAAGGCCTCACGGTCGAGGTCGAAACCGAGTTCGGCTGGGTCACGATCGTCGACCGTGTGGACCTCTCGGTGCACCGTAACGAGGTTGTTGGTCTGGTGGGCGAGTCCGGCTCCGGCAAGACGCTGACCGCGTTGTCGGTGATGGGGTTGTTGCCGGCCAATGCACGGATCAGCAGCGGCACCGTCGACGTGATGGGTGAGCGGACGTCTTCGATGCCGGAACATGAACTCGCCGATGTCCGCGGTGTCAAGGCAGCCATGATCTTCCAGGAGCCTCGACGCTGTCTCAACCCCGCCTTCACAGTCGGTGATCAGGTGGCAGAGTCATTGCGCCGGCATCGGGGATGGTCACGCAAGCGCGCCATGCAGCACACGATCGAACTGTTCGACCTCGTCGAGATTTCGGAGCCCGCCCGCCGGGTCAAGCAGTACCCCCATGAGTTCAGTGGTGGCATGTGTCAACGCGTGATGCTGGCGATGGCGCTGGCCTGTGACCCGATGCTGTTGATCGCGGACGAACCGACGACCGCGCTCGATGTGACCGTGCAACGCCAGGTGCTGGAGCTGATTCGCCGGTTGCAGGCCGAGTTGGGCTTGGGCGTCCTGCTGATCACCCACGACCTGGGTGTGGTGGCCGAGATGTGCGACCGGGTCTCGGTGATGTATGCCGGACAGGTGGTGGAGGAGACTGACGTAGACACGCTCTTCCACCATCCGAAGCAGCCCTACACCAGCGCGTTGTTGCAGTCGATGCTGGAGCCTTCGCGGCGAGGGGAGCCATTGGGCTACATTCCCGGACTCGTGCCGACGCCCCATCTGTTTCCCAGCACCTGCCGTTTCCAGGACCGGTGCGCGCATGCGGTTGAGGACGTCTGTCGTCAGCCGATTGACCTGCAGCAGATCTCACCGACACACCGAGGACGTTGTGCGCGGATCACCGATCTCGATCTCCCCGGGGTGCGAGCATGAATGACGTTGCCGATGACCGTCTCACGATCTCGGTCCGAGGGCTCTACAAGTCCTATGGGCGCCGGCCCACTCCGTGGCGCAGAAATCCTCATCGACTGAACGCAGTCGACAACGTCGACTTCGACATCGCGCCGGGGCAGACTCTCGGTCTGGTCGGAGAGAGCGGTGCGGGCAAGTCGACGGTGGGGCGGCTGGTGCTGCGGCTGATCGAGCCCGATGCCGGTGCGGTCAACCTCCTCGGCACCGATATCGCTGGGCTCAATCGCGGCGAACTGCGCCGGATGCGTTCGCGCGCGACGATGATCTTTCAGGATCCTTATACCTCCCTGAACCCCCGGATGTTGATCAAGGACTCCGTAGCGGAACCGCTACTGGTGCACACATCGGTCTCGAGGGCGACCCGTCAGAACAAGGCGCTGGAGATGGTGAGACGGGTCGGCCTCGACGCCGCCCACCTTGAGCGTTTTCCCTATGAGATGTCTGGCGGCCAGTTGCAGCGTGTGGCCATCGCCCGGGCACTGATCACCGACCCTTCGTTCATCGTCTGTGACGAACCTGTGGCCGCGCTCGATGTCTCTACCCAGGCGCAAGTGATCAATCTGCTCAATGATCTTCAGGAAGAGCGCCAGATCTCCTATCTCTTCATCTCCCATGACCTGAGGTTGGTCCAGCTGATTGCCGACGATGTAGCGGTGATGCGGCACGGTCGACTGCTTGAGGTCGGGCCCACGGAGCAGGTCTTCTCCTCACCTCAGCACGAGTACACCCGGGAACTGCAGGCCGCAGTTCCCGGACGGAGCCCGAGGCAGCGTCGTTTTATGGACCGAGAAGCATCATCGCTCGCCTTGGGCTGAGGCGTCGAGAGCGCGACACCCATCCCGTGTGTGCGTGCAGGCCCGGCACGGGGATACAGCGGGGGCCCGCCGTAGAGGCATGCGGTCAACGAAGTCCGGAACTCGTTATAGAGAAGAGGCATGACGGTGGAATCTCATGGAGTACCCGACGACATTGCGGAGTCTTCCCGCGCCTATCTGGGCTTCGAAGGTCGGATCGGTCGCACATTGGCCGGCTCCGAGCCGTGGTGGCCCCCGCGCCCCCGACCCGGGACCAAGGCACCCAACGTGGTGGTGGTGTTGGTCGACGACATGGGATTCTCCGACATCGGATGTTTCGGCTCCGAGATCCCCACGCCGCATCTGGACCGTTTGGCCGCCGAAGGCGTGCGCTATACGAACTTCCACGTCACCCCGATGTGTTCACCGACCCGGGCGGCGCTCCTGACCGGGCGGAACTCACACGCGGCAGGCATGGGGTACGTGGCGCATGCCGATCCTGGCTTCCCGGGACACGCGATGGAGCTTGCCGATGATGTCAGCACGATTGCCGAGGTGCTCCGCGATAACGGCTATTCGACCCTGATGGTGGGGAAGTGGCACCTGTGCAAGGACAGTGATGTCACCGACACCGGGTCGCGGAAGTCCTGGCCGCTGCAGCGTGGCTTCGACCGGTTCTACGGGATCTTGGACGGGATGACGGACATGTTCCATCCGCACGCCCTGTACCGAGACAACAGCCGAGTCACTCCTGATCGGTTTCCGGATGACTACTACTTCACCGATGACCTGACCGACGAGGCGATCTCGATGATTCGCTCGGTCAAGGCGTCCGACCCGGCCAAGCCGGCCTTCCTCTACTTCGCTCACGGGGCGGTACATGCCCCGTTGAACGCACCGGCCGCTGACATCGAACGGCATCGCGGCGCTTACCAGGCTGGCTGGGACCGCATCCGCGAGGAGCGATTCGCTCGGCAGCGGGAGTTGGAGATCGTAGAAGAAGACACCCAACTGGCGCCGCGCAACAGCGAGGAGGGCGAGGAGGTCCCCGCGTGGGATGACCTTTCCGCCGAACGTCAGGAGATGTATGCCCGCTATATGGAGGTCTACGCGGCCATGGTCCAGACCGTGGACACGTCGCTGGGACGTCTACGCGCCGCGCTTGAGGAGCTGGACGAGTGGGAGAACACCGTGGTGTTCTTCACCTCTGACAACGGTGCCTCTCGAGAGGGCCAGAGCCAGGGAAGTAGCCAGTATTTCGATGTGCTCCGCCAATACCACGGCGATACCGCTCTGGACGGTGAGTTCGAACGCGACCGCGCGGACATGGAGCGGCTCGGCGGTCCGCGCACGTTGCCGCATTACCCACGTGGCTGGGGGATGGTGTCGAACACCCCGTTCCGGCTGTACAAGGCCAATACCCACGCCGGTGGACACTCGGTCCCCTTGATAGTGAGCTGGCCGCGCGGTATCTCTGAGGCAGCCGGAGAGCTGCGTCGCCAGTACCTACACGTCACGGACCTGTTCCCCACCATCCTCGAACTGACCGGTGCCTCGGCTGCCGATCGGCGTCACGGGGTGGCGTTGAAGCCCCTGGCCGGGAGTAGCCTTCTGGGCTCGTTGACAGACGCCGACGCACCTGAAATGCACCGTGAGCAGTACTACGAGATGCAGGGCCATCGCGGCTACTACCGCGATGGCTGGGAGATCGTCACTCGGCATCGGCCGCTGACCGCGTTTGGCGATCACGAGTGGCAGCTCTATGACCTGCGCACCGATCCGACGGAGACCCGTGACCTCGCTGCCCGACACCCAGAGCTGGTGGCCGAATTGGCGCAGTGCTGGGAGCGCGCCGCGTGGGAGAACCAGGTGTTCCCCCTCAACGAGGGCTCGGGACTGATGCGGACTCAACGTCCCGAGCGTGAGAACGCCTTCTCACAGCCGGTCCGATTGGTGCCAGGTACACCCACACTGGAGCGATACCGCTCCCTGATGTTGGTCAATCGGCGCTCTTTCACGGTGAGTGTGGACCTGGACTTTGCGTTCGGCGATCGCGGCGTGCTGTTCGCCCATGGGTGTCAAAGTGGCGGCTATTCACTCTCGGTGGACGACGACCGGCTGAGCTACTTCCATAACCACTCCGGACAGATGGACGTGCTCGACCTCGGGGGTTTGGCGGCGGGGCGGCGCAAGATCCTGCTTGAGGTGACGGCGCTGGAGGGTGGCCTCTATGTCGACGTACGCGCTCTGGTCGACGGCGAGGAGCGCGGGAACGCCGACCAGCTGGTGATGCCGGTCGGTCAGGCCATGTTCCAGGGCATCGACGTCGGCATCGATCGGGGCTCGCCGGTGTCGTGGGAGAGACACGACAGGTACGGCACATTCGCCTGGACCGGAGATCTGCGCTCGGTGACCTGGCTGCCTGGTGCGTACGCCCCCGAAGCCGGGCCGGAGACCTGGGTACGCCAACGAGAAATGGGGATGGCCTATGAATGAGCCATCGTCTGCGGTCTCTTCGAGCCTTCCGGTCGCGTCACTAGCCTCGCCCACCTCCTCGCCCGCGACGGGCGGAGTTCTTGCCAGCAGAAAAGAGCCCGCGTGTGATAAGAGACACCAACCCCACACCTAACGTTGCTAGCAGGTAAATGTCTCAGGTGCGAAGTTTGCGCGATTGAGAGGGTCGAATCCTCTTGGTCGAGATCCTCTCGGGTGCCCGAATCAACCTTGATAAGACTCGCCTACGATTGAAGGAACAGTCATGAAAATCAAGACTAGTTTTGGATTGGTAAGATCCGTGGTCGCGATAGGCGCCGCGATGGCCATGGCTGCCTCGTTGGTCGGCTGTGGCGGTTCCAGTTCTGACGGATCCGGCGCCGGTTCCACGGTGGACCGCGACGCCACCCTGCGGATCTCCTATCAGGTCACCCAGACACTGAGCCCCTTCCAGGAGCCGTCACCGGGGGCGCTGCTGATCGCAACCTGGCCGGTGTATGACAGGTTGATCCAGGTCGGTCCGGAATTCACCTATGACCCGATGCTGGCGACTAGTTGGGAGTTCTCTCCCGACGGCATGTCCCTGACGGTCGAACTGCGCGACGATGTGACGTTCAGTGACGGTGAGCGGTTCGACGCCGCCGCAGTCAAGGCCAACCTGGACAGCTATTCGGGGGCAAAGGGGACCGCCCTGCAGGGCGCGGTCGCACTCGCCGGGATCACCAACATCAGTGTGGTCGATGACTTCACCGTGAAGATCGACCTGGCCAAGCCGAGCAACGTGGTGCTGGCGGTGCTCGCGAGCCAATTGAGCGGAATCATGATCTCGCCGAAGGCGCTGGACAACAAGGACTTGTCCAGTCACCCGGTGGGAACCGGGGCCTACGTGATCGACTCGTTCCAGCCCGGGCAGAAGGTGATCTACAAGCGACGAACTGACGAAGGTGGGATCTGGGACGACAAGACCGGTAAGTCGGCGGCGGTTCAGATCCTGAACTTCGAATCAGCGGACGCACAGACCAATGCGCTCAAGTCCGGCCAAGTCGACCTGACCGTCTGGTCGCAGGGCGTGGAGCGATTCCAGTCCGAGCTCGACTCGGGAAAACTGGTTCATACATCATCACTCGGTCCCAACCTGATCGGTATCAATTTCAATAGGACCGTGAAGCCATTCGATAATATGTTGGTGCGCCAGGCGGTCAATCACGCGGTTGATCGGGACGCGATTATCGACGGGTTTTTGAAGGGCAGCGAGGCGCGGGTGCAACCCTGGTCCAGTAGCCTGATCGGTTTTGATGAGTCAAGAGAGGACGCCTACTCTTTCGATCCGGCCAAGGCAAAGGAGCTGCTGGCGGAGGCGGGCTATCCTGACGGCCTCGACGGGGGAGAATTCTTGGTCCCCGAAGCCGGTGCGCTCCCGAAGGTAGCCGAGGTGGTTCAGGCGAATCTAGCGGATGTCGGGATCAAGATCGAAGTACGCAAGATGGATGTATATGGCTTGATCACCGCGTGGTCTAAGGCCAACGCAAGTGCCGAAGTGATGTACATGAATCTTGACGGCATCAACCCGTACAGCTGGTTGCAGCGCCTGTTCGTCAACCCGCTCTGGGTTCCGGGTGGCCCGGACCCCGCCATGGCGACGCTCATCGAGGGGACTGACGATTCCCAGATCACTGAAGAGCAGCGTGCGGAGAAGGTGGGTAAGGCCATCGACTACGCGACCGAGAACGCGACCTACTCGCCCCTCTGGCAGGCCGCAGTCGAATCGGTACAGTCGTCGAAGGTCAAGGGAGACCCGGCGTCGAACAACGGTGGTGTGACCGACTTCCGAAACGCTTACCTGGTCAAGTAGTACGACAGCTGTCCGCCAGGGCCCGACCAGGTCCTGGCGGACAGGTGTTCGCGTCCGGCCTTGATTCCCGTTCCGGGCGCGAGCCGGGTATGAGAGAGCGGCCGCACGCCGCGCCCTTCAGCGAGCATTCGTCGTGTTGCAACGGGATCGGGTCCGCCGACTTCTGGACACGAGAAAGTGCGCGCACGAACCGCCGTTCCGAACCTCTGTCTGACTATATTGAAGCGCTTCGTGGCCAGCCCAAGCCGTTGTCGCTGACGGGCATCTGGGGCCACATCTCACCACGAACCGGGTGGCGGCAACGCCCACCTGCACGGAGGACGTCTGATGATTTCGGGCAGGCACAGCACAGAGATTGATGTATCGGTGGACCAGACGTGGGAATACCTCGCCGAGTTCGACAACTGGGCTCCCTTCGTCGTGGGCTTCATGAAGCTGCGCCGGGTCGATGCCGAGACAACGGTGTGGACCCTCAAGGGCGACGTAGGCGTGTTGTCACGCGAGGTCGACCTGGAAGTGAAGATCCTTGAATGGACGGCGCCGCATCGGGCGGTCTTCTCCATCACCGGAGTAGTGGAACAACTGACCGGGACCGGGTCGTTCGAGGTGACCGCACCCGCAGCTGAGGGGAGTCTGGAGGACACCGAGGCCGTTAAGACGCCGGTAGAACCGAAGCCTTCACTTCGGAAGCGGTTCGAGCGATGGTTCGCGCTGCGGCTCTTGGGTCGGGCTCGCAAAGCTTCCGGTGGCGGCGTCCGCTCGGCGGCGCGCACCGATTCGCCGGACGAGCCCAGGGTCCGTCCATCGGATCCCGCGGAACGATGCATGCTCACGTTCGCGCTGGAGGTTACCCCCGGTGGTCCGATGGCACCGATGGTCGAGATGCTGATGCGTCCGCTGCTCGAACCTGCCGCCGAGGACCTGAGCACACAGATTCGTCAAGGGATTGAAGGAGTCAACCGTGACTGAGGTCGATGTCGTTGTTATTGGATCTGGAGCCGGTGGTCTGACCGCCGCGCTGACCGCCGCGGTCGGTGGGCTCGAGGTCCTGATCATTGAGAAGTCCGCGCTGATCGGCGGCACAACGGCGGTCTCGGGCGGATCCATCTGGGCGCCCGGACACCGGTACGCGCCCGAGTCCGCGCAGCCGGACGAGCGCGCTAGCGCGTTGGCATATCTCGAGGCACTCACCCTGGGGTCTGGGGATCGCGCGCTGCTCGAGGCGTTCGTGGACCAGGTCAACCCGATGCTGGATCTGGTGGACCGGCACACCGGGATCGAGTTCGAGGTCAACGAGGAGCATCCCGACTACCAGCCGCAGTTGCCGGGCGGCCGGGCCGGCGGCCGGACGCTTCAGGGCGGACTTTTCGACTCCTCAGTGCTGGGCGAGGACCTACGCGGTCGGTTGCGTACCTCCCCCTCGGGGGTCCCCGTGACTCGCTTGGAACTGGACGCCTGGGGTCAGGACACCTTGGAGCGCTGGGATTGGGCCCTGCTGGCGGAACGGATGAGTTCCGGGATCGTGGGCATGGGGTCGGCGTTGGTTGGCGAACTGTTGAATGGTGCGCTGGCCAACGGTGCCCGGATTCGTACCGACGCGGCCGCTCGCGAGTTCATTCGGGACGCTGCAGGCCGAGTCAGCGGTGTCGTCGTCGAGCACGAGGGCCAACGGGAGTCGGTACACGCACGCTGTGGGGTGGTGCTGGCCAGCGGCGGATTCGAGTGGGATCCGGCACTGGTTCAGCAGTTCCTGGGTAAGCCGATGCTCGCACCGGCCAGTCCGCCCGACAACACCGGGGATGGACTGAAGATGAGCATCGCGATCGGTGCGGGCATCGGTAACATGAGCGAGGCCTGGTGGGGGCCGATGATCCAACCCACGGGCGACACCTATGACGGCCAACCACTCTCACGCCCGACCAGCGGGCTGCGTGGTCTGCCCGGTGGAATCATCGTGAATCGACATGGTCGCCGCTTCGTCAATGAGGCGATGAACTACAACGACGTGGCCAAGCCCCTGGGCCACTTCGATCCGGTGGGGTACGAGTACGCCAACCAACCGTGTTGGCTGATTTTCGACCAGCGCTTCCGAGACTCGTACTCGATCGCCACCTGCACTCCCGACGCACCGACGCCGACCTGGATGGCACAGGCCGCCGATCTGGACGAGATTGCGGCGCTGACCGGAATCGATGCAGTCGGCCTGAGCGATCAGGTCGGCGAGTACAACAAGAACGCAGCTCAGGGTGTGGACCCGACTTTCCATCGCGGCGAGTCGGTCTACGACCGCTACCGTGGCGATGCTCGGGTCGAACCGCATCCGAATTTGCGGCCGTTGGAGTCTGGGCCCTATTACGCGGTTCCGTTGGTCTTGGGCTGCCTGGGCACCAAGGGCGGGCCGGTCACCGACGAGCACGGTCAGGTGCTCGATGTCTGGGGCTCGCCTATCGCGGGTCTCTATGCATGCGGCAACGTCTCGGCGAACCCATTCGGGGCCTCATACCCGGGTGCGGGCGCGACTCTGGCCGTCGCTATGACCTTCGCCTATCTGGCTGCCCAGGCCTTGATCAGCGATAGCTGAGAGGTCCTATCGAGGCATCCACAACAAGGAGCCGGGGTCCCACTTCGGAGTCGATGACTCCGAAGTGGGACCCCGGCTGCGTGCTCAGGGCGTGTGGCGGGCAGCGTCAGCGGTCGCGGTTCGCCGAGTAGACGGGGGAGTGGGCATACTGTCCGCCGTCCATGCTGATGATCTGTCCGGTGAGGTAGTCGGGAGCGGTGGCCAGATAGCGCACCAGGCTGGCAATGTCGTCGGGGACGGCGAAGGAGCGCGCCAGAATGCTGCCCCGATGGGTCGCCACGGCCTCGGGGGCGAGGTTTCGCTCGACCGAGGGGGTGAGGGTCAGGCCAGGAACGATCGCGTTGCATCGGATGCCGTCTTGCCCATACTGAGTGGCTACGTACTTGGTGAGCACGTTGACCGCACCTTTCGTGATCCCGTAAGAGGTCAAGGTCATGGCCCCCGCGGTCGCGGAGTTGCTTGAGGTGTTGATGATCGACCCACCCCCTCGCTCGATCATGGACTTGATGGCGTACCGACAGCACAGGAACGTGCCCCGCACGTTCACGGCATAGGCGCGGTCGAGGACATCCAGGTCCAGATCGACCACGTTGGTGTCGCCCTTCATCGACGCCTCGGAGGTCTCGGCGGCGTTGTTGTGCAGTACCGCGATACCGCCGAACGCCTCTACCGAGGTGGTCATGAGGTCACTGACCTGCTTTGCCTCTGAGATGTCGACTTGGAAGGGGAGGGCCGTGCCCCCGTCGGCCCGGATCTGGTCGGCCACGTGCCGGGCCGATTCCAGATTGATGTCGGCGACCACGACCTGAAATCCGTCGAGTGCCAGACCTCGTGCCGAGGCGGCACCGATTCCGGAGCCGCCGCCGGTGACGACTGCTGCTCCCAGGTGGGTAGTTTCCACTGGACCTCCAGGCTGGTGCGGTGCTGCGATCAGTGCCTGGCGTGACCGCACGAGATGCCGAAACACGACCCGTAGGGGTCGCGACATGCTCCGTGCGGAAACCGCGCGGGCCATGGTGCACGCACCGATTTGTATGAGATGACGCAACCTATCGAGATTCGAGGGCCCTGGGTCGCCTGATAGGCCCGGTTCTGACGTCAAGAATCATGTCAACCGGGCCTCGGAATGACGACGTCCCACATGCTCGCCGATCCTGTCGCGTTTCTGTCCTCCGGAATACGTCTGACCAGGCCGCTGCGGGGCAACTCCGGAAGGCTAGCGTGACGAGCATCTCGGTGTATCTCGAAGGCGCGGATCCGATCGCCTCAACGTACGGTGCCCGAACTCACGCCAGCCACGATCGGCGGTCTGCCACCTGTGCACGACGGGAGAGCGTCTGGCTTACCCGCGAGCATCGGCGAGCAGCGCGGCCGGATCCAGTGGAGCTCAAGAAACGAAGGAGATAGCAGTGACCGCAGCCAGCGACTCGATGGCCCATCCCTACCCGGATCTGCCGGACGCAGTTCAGAGGATGACGCCGATCACGACGTACGCGGGGATCCACGAAATCCTCTCGTCGCGAGACTTCAAACAAGGTGGCACGAATCTGTCGGCGCCCTCCTATCTGGGCATTGTCTCCAGCCTGAACGGGCCCGAGCACCTCAAGCGTCGTCGTCTCGAGTCGGCGTTGTTCAAGCCCTCGGTGCTCGCCGAGCGGCACGCGCAGGGGATCAACGACGTGCTGGACGCGGTCATGAAACACACGTTCGCCAACGACGAATCGGTCCAGGTCGACCTGACGGCCCTGGTGAGTCGGATCGAGAATCTGCTCATGGCCAAGTTCGTCGGCATCCCCGTCGAGGCCGACGACGATGCCCTGATCGCCCAGATCGACACAGCGGTCCGGGCCGCAGGCGAGTCGGTCGTGGTGGTCTGGAGCAAGAGCCAGGAGCCGATCGCGGACGCAGCCCGGATTCGGCGGATCCAGGTCGATTTCACCGAGCAGGTGCTGTTGCCCGTCGTGACGGCTGCGGCATCGCGCGACCGATCCGCTTCGGCCGAGACGCTCATTGACCTCTTGATGGACAACTACGACCCCCTGGAATGGGATGGCGAGTTGGTGATCCGCGAGATCAACGCGTTTCTGGCCGGTGGAGTTCAAACCTCGGTTGTCGGGATCCTGCAGACGCTACGGCACCTGCTCCCGTGGTTGCGGGAGCACCCCGAAGACCTGGCCAACGCGCTCGACGAGAGTCACGAGTTCTTGGCCCGAGCCGTCGCCGAGGGGCTACGCCTGCACGTGCCGAGCCAAGCCCTGTTCCGGATCGCCCGCAACGACGGCGAGACCCGTGGCGGCACTCCGTACGCGAAGGACCAGGAGTTCGCCTTGTGGACCGCCATCGCGAATGTCGATGAGGACACGTTCGGCTCGGACGCCGATCAGTACCGGCCGCACCGCGAGGTCCCGCACGGCATCCCTCGCTGGGGATTGGCTTTCGGTCAGGGCCCGCATGTGTGCAGCGGCCGGTCGTTGGCGCTGGGTAACACGCGTGGCGATGAGGGGGCTCTGTTCGCGGGTTCAACCGTCGCGGTCATCCGACGGCTACTCGAGCACGGGGTCCGATTCGTTGAGAACCGCCCCCCGACGTTCCGACAGGACACGTTCAAGCCCGTCTTCGAGGCGTTCCCGGCCGAGCTGGACCGAGTCCGCAACGATGCCTCCGAAAGTGTTAGCTCGCGATGAGTGACCTGGCCGAGACCATCCACGTCGACATCACCATGTGCATCGGAGCGGCAGTCTGTGAGGACGTCGCCACCGGAATCTTCGAGGTGGACGAGGACGACGGCATCAGCCGGGTCATCGGTACCGAACAGGGTCCCGAGGACCGCGCGCGTGTCGATGCCGCGATCACCCAGTGCCCGATACGTGCCATCAAGCGCATACCCAGCGCTTCACCCGAAGGGAGGAGTCGGTAATCCATCAGGTCCCACCGATGCGCGCATGACCGAATCCGATCGGCGTGCAAGGGAGGCCCGTCACCAGCCGACTTGTTCGCAACGAACAGTCGAAATTTCCGAATGGAGAATGCACCCGTGTCGAACATTTCCGCCGATTCTTCCGGCCTGTTGGTTGTCCAGATCGAGGTCGAACCTGACTACGCGAACGAGTTGAATGACTGGTACGAGAAGGAGCACATCCCGGAGCGGCTCGCCATGCCGGGCTTCCGCTCGGCCAAGCGGTATGTCAACTCCGAGGGAGCACCTGCCTACCTGGCGATCTACGACCTCGAGTACCCGGAGGCTGCGACCAACTCGACGTACATGTCGCAGGCGCCGTCGGAGTGGATGCAGCGACTGCGGCCGCACTGGACCTCGGTCAGCCGCTCGGTCTGGACCCCGTTGCCCAGCCCCGCCGGTGACCAGCGCGACGCAGGAGACGCCCGATGAGCGCCGTGGTTCGCGGGACTGCGGCGAAGGTCGGACTCGAGCTTCAGAATGTCAAGGTCCTTGCTACTGGCCTCGAGTTCCCCGAGGGCCCGATGGCGATGCCCGATGGCAGCGTGATCTTGGGTGAAGTACAGGCTGGTTCCATCACCCGCATCGATCCCTCCGGCACCAAGGAACGGATCATGAAGACCGGTGGTGGTCCCAACGGTCTGGCTGTGGGACCCGATGGCTGCCTGTACGTGTGCAACAACGGGCTGGAAGGTGGCGGCTACACCGGCGGTCGCATCGAGCGCGTAGATCTATCCACCGGCACCATGGAACTGCTCTACGACTCCTGTGACGGCGCGCCACTGTCGGGTCCCAACGACATCGTCTTCGATGCCCACGGTGGTTTCTACTTCACCGACTTCGGCAACATCGGTGTGGACCAACAGGACCGCGGAGCGATCTTCTACGCGAAGGCCGATGGCTCACATATCGCCAAGATGGAGGAGCACGGTTTCCAGCCCATGGGTCCGCTTGGTCCCAACGGCATCGCGCTCTCGGATGACGGCACCGAACTGTACTTCGTCGAGACGTTCACCTGCCGACTCTTCTCGCGTCGCATCCTCTCTCCGGGAGTCCTGGATCCCGAGCAGTCGTTGGATGAGTCCTTCGTCTACGGGTCGAACGCCTTGGAGTGGTTCGACGGCTTCGCCGTCGACTCGGCAGGCAACGTCTGCATCGGCACGCTCCGTAGCGGTGTGGTGACGGTGGTTCCGACGAACGGAGAGGACCCCTACGTGGTTCAGCTGCCCGAGGAGGTGTGGGACTCGATGCCCACCAATATGTGCTTCGGCGGCCCCGACCGTTCGACTCTGTACATCACCTTGTCGGGCTCGGGAACGCTGATTTCCGCGCAGTGGCCACGTCCGGGCATCTCCTTGGTCCATGAGGAGATCCGCGCGCCGCGCTGACCCCAGCGGTCGGACTCGCTTTGCCGTGCCTCAGCCCCTCGGGGCTGGGGCACGGTGTCATACGGACAGGAGCCAGACTGCTTCTGGGGTAAAGAATCGGTGTTCGGACAGGCGCCATGCGTCGGCGTCGAGTCCTACTCTGCGAGATACAGCATCTATACCTTCATACAGCCGGCGGGGCAGGCCCACGCGCAGGCGAGAGGACTTTTCCATGACATCGCCGTCCGACTTCGACCACACCGCACCGTTCCGTGGCTGGGTACGCCAGAACGAGCGGTTTGCGATCGAGGTCATGACCCTGAACCCCATCGGTCCGCTCGATGTGGTGGTCCGTACTCGCGCCGCCCAGGCGTGTTACACATTGGCCGAGTTCCTACCCCAGAAGGCCGAGAACTTCGAGGATGTCTCGGACCGGGGTGGGCACCAGTTC
The DNA here is from genome assembly GCA_964396585.1 of uncultured Nocardioides sp. Taxonomy (GTDB): domain Bacteria; phylum Actinomycetota; class Actinomycetes; order Propionibacteriales; family Nocardioidaceae; genus Nocardioides. The sequence continues at coordinate 4,938 of CAYNFY010000045.1, read as the reverse complement.
GCGGACGGCCGAGCCATGTCACCGGGCCACGGTGCCTCCGGTGTGGTGGTCGCGGTAGGGGCCCAGGTACGCCGAGTCAGCCCCGGTGACCGGGTGGTGACGACCGTGCTCCCCAGCTGCGGGACCTGTTACAGCTGCATACGCGGTGAGTGGTATGCCTGCGGGCACAAGAACGACGTGCAGTGGGCGGCCGAGTCCAGTCGCCCCTTCGCACAGATGGCCGACGGCACCCAGGTAGGCCAGGACCACACCGGCGGGTTCGCGGAGCTGTCGGTCTGTCCCGAGGCATGGGTGGTCCCGGTCCATGATTCGCTCTTGAGCGACATCGAACTCGCCACGCTGTCCTGTTCGCCGGGCTCCGGTTGGACCTTCGGCCTGGTCGGTATGCCGGTCGAGATCGCCTCCACCGTGGCGGTACTCGGCACCGGACCGCTCGGGATCGCCCTGATCCAGGCCGCCAAGATGCGGGGGGCGCGACTGATCATCGCCGCCGATCGCATTCCCCACCGGATGGAGGCAGCCAAGAAGGCCGGCGCCCACGTGGTCCTCGACCTCGACGAGCTGGGAGCCGGTGTCGTCGACGCGATCCGCGAGTTGTGTCACCCTGCGTCGGAGAACATGGCCGGCGGCGGGAAGCCCCTCGACGGCTACTACCACGGCCGAGGTGCCGATCACGTTTACGAGGCCACCGGTCGTACGTTCGGCGATCCCAGTACCGGTCTGCCCAACGACCCCACTGGTGCCTCGCCCGTGACCTGGGGTGTGCAGGCGACCCGTCGTGGTGGCACCTTCGTACATACCGGATGGACCGCGCCGACCAGCGACCCACAACTTTGGGCGGCGGCCCCGGGACCGTTCGACTACCACGCACGCCGGTACCTGTCGGCCTCCTATGGCGGTGGCAACGTGTTACGCGACGTCCCGCGGGTAGCGCACCTGATCAATGACGGCTACCTCGACGCCCGTTCGTTGTGCGACCCGGTACTGCCCTTCGAACAGGGCGACGTGGCACTACGACACGCCCTGGACCGCGACCGGATGCTGCCGATCATCACCTTCGAGTGAGGGCCGAGTGACGGCCTGAGCCTCGGCATCATAGCTGAGGCTCCAGTCCACCCGAACCAAACGGGTAGTGCCCCGGCCCGATGACCATGTCACGGACCGGGGCACTACCCGATTCTGGTGATTCAGGAGCGGGGAGCAGCCGTCCCCGAGGAGGTGGGAGTCTGCAGCGCCGATGGCGGTAACGCGGCCACCTGCTTGCGCAGCACATCCTTGGCGACCTTACCGCCCGCGGCGAGAGGCAACTCGTCTAGCACGAGCATCCGCTCGGGAAGCCATTCGATGCTGACCTCGCGGGCACGAAGGTGGTCGAGCAGTTCCGTGAACTCCAGAGTCATACCCGCCTGGGTCACCACGCAGATGCAGACCCGCTCCCCGAAGACGTCGTCGGGCACGGGCACCGCCGCGCAGCGGAGCACCGCGGGATGGGTCGACACCTCTGCCTCGACCGCGGGCGCGGAGATATTCTTGCCGCCACGAATGATGATGTCGGAGATGCGCCCGACGACCTTGAGGTATCCCTCGGGGTCGACCGTGACCTGATCGCCCATGAGCATCCATCCGTCGTCGGTATGGAGCGCTCGGTTGGCCTCGTCATCGTCAAGGTAGCCCAGCGACCGGATCTCGCCCTTGCTGGCCGGCTGACCCGAACCCCCCAGCAGCTGCTGTTCGACACCTTCGGAATCGAACAGCCGAACCCGTGCCTCCTCGATGACGCGTCCAGCCGTGGTCAACCGCTGCTCCTGGGTGTCGCGAGTGCGGGTGACGCTCAGGCCGCCGGCTTCGTTGGAGCCGTAGAAGTTCAGGACCGCGCAGCCGGCCTTCTCCTCGAACAGGCGTGCCTGGTGGGGTGGCACGGACTCCCCGCCGGTGAACATGGCACGCAGGTGCCGCAGGTCGGTGGAGGCGAACGTGGGTTGACCCAGCAGCATGATGAACTGCGTCGAGACGGCCATCAGGACTTCGACGCGATGCTGCTCGAGCATCTGCAGCGTCAGCTCGGCGCTGAATCGCGGCAGCACCACACAGGGCGAACCCGACAGCAGGGGGGTGAAGTGTGAGCTCCACAGCCCGAAGCCGAAGGGGGTCGGCACGACACTCATGAGCACCTGACCCGGCGTGAGCTCGGCCGCGTCCACGGCGTACTCATGGAACTTGTGCCAACGATGCTCGTCGTGGGCCACGCACTTGGGCTGTCCGGTGGTGCCGGAGGTGGAGTTGATGAGCACCATCTCGCGCGGCTCGGGGCGACGGACCTCGAATCGTTGCGAGGCCCGAGCCACCGACTCAAGATCCCCGGCGCTCGTCACGTGCTCGCTCAGCGGTGCTCCGAGCTGGTCCAGAACCACGTGCTCGACCAGGTCAGGCAGCGCATTGGAGAGGCGGGTGAAGATCGCCGCAGAGTTTTCTCCTCGCACTTCGGGAGGGCTGATGAGCGCCTTGGCTCGACTGCGACCCAGGATGTGCCGCAACTCAGCCTCACCCGAGCGTGCGCCGACGCCCGCAGCGACCAGACCGGCACGGTTGCAGGCCGCGAGCGCGACATGCACACCGGCACCGTCGTTCATCCAGACGCCGACCCGGTCACCAGGCTGCAGGCCACGCTCGACGAGTTCTTCCGCCAGAAGACTGGTCAGCGCGTCATAGGCGTACCAGGTGAGGTCGCCGCCCGGCTCGATGAGCGCGAGAGCGTCGGGCTGGTTGGCCGCATGACTGCGGAGCGCCTCGTCGGCGCTGGACCATCGCTGTCCAGCGGTGGGTGAATTCACGAATCCTCCTAGGAGTCGCAGGGATGTGGTTCAGATCAGGGTGGGGACGCAGGCTTCCGGGGCGAACAGATCGTCCGGAGTCAGCTGCCGCGGCGACAATCCGTGCTCGTGGGAGTAGCGCAGGAAGGTGGCGAGGAGCTCGCGGTTGGCCTCGAGTCCGTAGCTCCAGAAATCGGGGCCCATCAGGCGACACACATCCTCGTATTGCGGGACACCCCACGGCAGCATGCCCTTGAGGGCGGTCACCTCGGCCAGTTCCTCGTAGGCCAGGTCGCGGGCCTGGGTGAAGGCATTGAAGAGCGAACGGGCGACCCACGGATTCTCCTCGTACACTTCACGGCGGATCACCAGGGTGTGCATGATCGGGAAGATCCCGGTGCGGGAGAAGTACGCACGCTCTTCGGCTTCGGGGTCGGCGAACAGACGACGTGAGGCGTTCGACGAGGTCGATTCCGGGTCGTAGGAGCGCGGTGCGCGCGCGGAGTACACCGCGGACAGTTCACCCGAGAGCAGCATCTCGTCCAGGGTCGCGTCGCCCGGGATCGGCTGCACGTCCAGACGATCGGGGAGGTCGAGTTGCACCTTCTCCGTTCGGCCCGCGTCGTGTAGGCCACCGGTCCGATACGAAACCGACTCAAGGGGCAGCCCGTAGTGTTCGGCCAGAATGCCGCGAATCCACACCGCGGCCGTCATCTGGAACTCCGGGATGCCGACGACCTTGCCCTGAAGTTGCGCGGGATCGGTGAGCTCGGAGTCCGCCCGAACGTAGATCGCCCCGTGCCGGAAGACCCGTGAAGGGAAGACCGGGATGGCCACGAAGGGCCGGGGGCTCTCGAACAGCGACATGACGTAAGAGGACAACGACATCTCGGCGACATCGAACATGCCCCACTTGAGCATGTCGAAGAAGGTCTCCTCGGGCGGATTGGTGACCGTCCGCAGGGTGATGCCGGCGGGCCTGATCTGACCGTCCATGACGCGCCGGGTCCGGTCGTAGTCCCAGCACGAGAGACTGAGCGGGAGAGTGGTGCTCATCAGAGGAACACGCTCCCGCCATCGACATTGAGGGTCTGGCCGGTGATGAAGTCGGAGTCGGTGGAGGCCAAGAACGAGACCGCTCCGACCAGGTCGTCGAGTCGCTGCCGGCGAGGGATGGCCTGCCGGGCGATGATCGCGTCGACCTGGGCCGGGGTGACGGTGTCTCGAGGAACCTCGGTCTCCGTCGACCCGGGGGTCACCACGTTGGCGGTGATCCCGGCTGAACCCAGTTCGGTGGCCAGCGATCGGGTCATCCCGATCACCGCCGCCTTCGAGGCCACATAGTGCATGTAGTTGCCTCGGCCCTGCAGGTACGCCGCGGAGGAGATGTTCACGATCTTGCCGCCGCCGACCGCGCGCAGGTGGGGGACGGCGGCGCGGCAGGTGAGGAAGATGCCGCGCACGTTGACCGCCATCACGTCCTCCCACTCCGCGAGCGGGATCTCCTCGAAGGGTCGCATGACCAGCGAGGAGAAGATGGCGGCGTTGTTGACGAGCACGTCCCAGCGCCCGTACAGCGACATGACCTCCTCGGCCAGAGCCGCCACGCTGGCTTCGTCGGCTACATCGACCTGAACCGCCGCGGCGGCACCCGGACCGAAATCGGCCCGCAGCTCGGCGGCCACTTGGTCGGCGGTCGTGGGATTGAGGTCGGCGACCACCACCCGCAGACCATCGGCGACCAGGCGGCGCGCGAACGCACGGCCCAGGCCCTGGCCGGCGCCGGTGACGACGGCGACCCGGGCCATTTGGGTGGGCTCAGACATCGGTGAGACCAGACAGTTCGGCATCGGCGTCCATCGGTTGCCACCACGGCTCCAGACCGAGGTCCTTGACGATGAGTCCGGCGGTGATGTAGCCGACCCCACCGGTGATCGCGCCGTTGGGGTGGGCCCCGGAACCGGCGTAGTAGAGGTTCTCGATCGGGGTGCGGTAACCGAAGTGGTTGTGCAGTACCTGGTCACTGCTGAGCGCACCCATGAAGATGTCACCGTTGCGCATGTTGATGATGTGCTGGCTGTACTCGGTCGGTGAGTACGTGTACGAGGCGATCACGTTGTCCGGAGTC
>CAYNFY010000044.1:0-31672 GCA_964396585.1 uncultured Nocardioides sp. | reverse complement strand
GCGGCCACGACGAGCGCGAGCAGACCCTCAACCAGCTGCTGGTCGAGATGGACGGGTTCGACGTACGTGGCGGGGTCATTCTGATCGCGGCCACCAACCGACCCGACGTGCTGGATCCGGCACTGCTGCGCCCGGGTCGTTTCGACCGGCAGATCCAGGTCGACGCTCCTGACCTCAGAGGTCGCGAGAAGATTCTTCAGGTCCATTCCCGAGGCAAGCCGATGGCGCCCGACATCGACCTGATGTCGGTGGCGCGTCGTACTCCGGGCTTTACCGGTGCCGATCTGGCCAATGTGCTCAACGAGGCGGCCCTGCTCACCGCCCGGATCGACCAGAAACTGATCACCAACGTGAACCTCGACGAGGCCATCGACCGGGTGATCGCGGGACCACAGCGTCGGACTCGACTGATGAGCGAGAAAGAGAAGCTGGTCACCGCCTACCACGAAGGCGGACACGCTCTGGTCGCCGCCGCGCTGCCGGGCAGCGACCCGGTGCACAAGGTGACGATCCTGCCCCGAGGCCGGGCACTGGGATACACGATGGTGCTGCCCGATGAGGACAAGTACTCCCAGACTCGCAGTGAGCTGCTGGACAAGCTGGCCTACATGCTCGGTGGCCGTGCCGCGGAGGAGCTGATCTTCCATGACCCCACGACCGGGGCCGGCAACGATATCGAGAAGGCCACCAGCACGGCGCGGGCGATGGTCACCCAGTACGGAATGACCGAGACGCTCGGTGCGATCAAGCTGGGTGACAACAACGCCGAGCCGTTCCTGGGCCGCGACATGGGTCACAGCCGTGACTACTCCGAGGCCGTGGCCGCCCAGGTCGACGCCGAGGTCGCCAAGCTGATCCACACCGCGCATCAGGAGGCCTTCGACATCCTCACCGAGAACCGTGACGTGCTCGATGACCTCGTGGTGGCCCTGATCGAACGTGAGACCCTGGACAAGGCCCAGGTGGCGGCAGTGTTCGAGCCGTTGCGCCGCCGTCCCCGCCGTCCGGCGTGGACCGGTTCGGAGGCCAGGATCCCGTCCGCACTTCCGCCGGTCCGGATTCCCAGCACCGCACCCGAGCCGGAGAGTGCCGAGGGCCAGAACGGTACCGACATCATCACCCCACCCGGACCGGGTGGCGACGTACACGGAGATCCGCTCGGAGGCCTGTCATGACCGACCCGATCAGTCTGGACGACCGCGAGGTTCCGGCCTTCGACCATGACCGGGCCGCGGCCGCGGTGCGCGAACTGCTCTTCGCCATCGGTGAGGATCCCGATCGTGAAGGGCTCAAGGAGACGCCGGCCCGGGTAGCGCGCGCCTATGCGGAGGTTACCCAGGGGTTGCGTCAGCAGCCCGAGGATGTGCTGACCACGACCTTCGACCTGGGCCACGACGAGATGGTGCTGGTACGCGACATCGAATTGTGGTCGATGTGCGAACACCATCTGGTGCCGTTCACCGGGGTCGCCCACGTGGGGTACATCCCGAGCGAAGCCGGCAAGATCACGGGGCTTTCCAAGCTGGCCCGTCTGGTCGACGTCTATGCCCGTCGCCCGCAGGTCCAGGAGCGTCTCACCACTCAGGTGGCCGACGCCCTGATGGGTATCTTGGACGCCCGGGGCGTGGTGGTGGTGATCGAGGCCGAGCACCTGTGCATGACCATGCGTGGGGTCCGCAAGGCCGGTGCTCGCACCATCACCTCGGCGGTGCGCGGTCAGATGCGCGATGCGGCCACCCGTGCCGAAGTGATGGCCCTGATCAACTCCTCGCGGTGAGCATGCCCTCCCGGGGTTCCTCCACGGTGGCGTCGTCGGCTGAGGCGGCGGACGGTGGGCGGCCCCTGGTGATGGGGATCGTCAATGTCACGCCCGACTCGTTCTCCGATGGCGGCAGGTGGGCCGACACCGACTCCGCCGTCGCCCACGGGTTGGAACTGCTGGCACAGGGGGCAGACATCCTCGACATCGGAGGTGAGTCGACCCGCCCGGGGGCGACTCGTCCGGTGCCCACCGAGGAGATCGGTCGAGTGGTTCCGGTGATCGCCGAACTCGCGGCCGCCGGTGCCACGGTATCGGTCGACACGATGCGGGCCGGGGTGGCCGAGGCTGCGGTTCGGGCCGGAGCGAGCATCGTCAACGATGTCTCGGGGGGCCTGGCCGAGCCGGCGATCTTGGACGTCGTTGCGGACACCGGGGTGACCTACGTGGCGATGCACTGGCGGGCACATGCCGAGCGGATGGCGGATTTCGCGGTCTACCCCGAGGGCGTGGTCAACGAGGTGGTCGCCGAGCTCGACGCCAGGCTCGAGGCCATCCGGGCGGCCGGGGTCGACGAGGCGAAGGTGGTCCTGGATCCGGGTCTTGGCTTCGCTAAGACCGCCGCGCACAACTGGGAGCTGTTGGCCGGTCTCGGGGAGTTGGCCGGGTTGGGCCGACCGATCCTGGTGGGGGCCAGTCGCAAGACCTTTCTCGGGCACCTGCTGGCCGACGAGAACGGGCTCCGGCCGATAGCCGAGCGTGAGCACGCCAACACCGCTGTGAGCACTCTGATCGCGCAGCGGCATGCCTGGGGCCGGGTCTGGGGATTGCGTGTCCATGACGTGCAAGCCACCACCGATGCCTTGGCGGTACTGGCAGCATGGGGGCAGGCAGTGTCAACCGATGTGGGGAAGGAAGAACGATGAGCGGGACCCACCTCACCGAGGATCCGGTCGACCGACTGCAAGTGCTCGGCATCGAGTGTCGAGGCCACCACGGCGTCTTCGACTTCGAGAAGCGCGAGGGGCAGATCTTCGTCGTAGACCTCACGTTGGGGCTCGACACTCGACCCGCAGCAGCGAGCGACGACTTGAAAGACACGGTCGACTACGGAAGTCTCGTGGGCGCTGTGAAGCGAGCAACCGAGTCCGATCCGGTCGATCTGATCGAAACCGTGGCTCAACGCATCGCGGACGTCTGCCTGGCCGACGACCGGGTGCACTGGGTCGAGGTCACCCTGCACAAGCCGGATGCCCCCATCGAGGCGACGTTTCGGGACGTCGTACTCACCATCCTCAGGAGGAGGTCTTCATGACGGAGACACCGAACCCCTACATCATCGATGCCGATGCCATGACGGGCGAGATGCACCCGATCCGCCGGGTCGTGGTGGCCCTGGGCTCCAACCTGGGAGAGCGCTTCACCACCCTGCAGGGAGCCGTGGATGCCTGGGCCGACACCCCCGACGTATGGGTCACCGATGTCTCGCCGGTGTATGAGACCGAGCCGGTCGACTCCCCTGAGGACGCCAAGTCGTACCTCAACGCCGTCATCCTGATGGACACGATCCTCTCGGCTCGTCGACTGATGGAGCGTGCCATCACGATCGAGGAGGCCTTCGGCCGGGAGCGACCCGAGAGCGTCGCCAATGCTCCGCGCACCCTGGACGTGGATCTGATCGTGGTGGGTGATCGCCGATCAGACGAGGAGTTCCTGCGGCTTCCGCACCCCCGGGCGCATCAGCGGGCCTTCGTGTTGGCTCCGTGGGCCGACGTGGATCCCGACGCGATGGTCGGTGCCCACGGCAAGGTGTCGGATCTGCTGGCCGGACTGGACGCCTCGGGAGTGGTCCTACGTGCCGACCTGGTGCTGGAACTGGAGTGACCCGGGACTCGCACCTACCGCCGAACGACGATCCGGAACCCGATCGGGACCGGGACGACGGGCGTCGGCTCCATCCGATGGGTCCGGGACCGCTGGTGGGGCTCGGGGTCATCGGGCTGGTGGTCGGATGGTCGATACACCCCATCGGTGAGCGGCTGTGGGAGACCGCGCCCACGGTGGGTTGGCTGCAGGGTGGGGTGCTCTGGTTCGGCGCGGCGGGTCTCCTCTGGGCGGCTTGGACCACCGGTCGGGACCTGCGGGCGGTACCGCGTCGTCTGGCGCCGCACCAGGCGGTGAATCGGCTGGTGCTGGCCCGAGCGTGCGCGCTGGTCGGCGCGCTTCTGGTCGGTGGGTATGCGGGGTATGCGATCAGCTGGCTCGGTGACGGAGCCGAACTAGCTGGTCAGCGCATCCTCCGATCCTTGGTCGCGGCCGCAGCCGGCGGTGTCATGGTGACCGCCTCACTTCTGCTGGAGCGTGCGTGTCGCACCGGAACTGACCGGGATGACACCTAGTCTTGATCCCATGACTTCCCCGTCGTCCTCACGCTCCAGCGCTCGTCGTCGCCAGCGCTCGACCCGCCTCGTCACCGCAACGGTGCTGGTGGCTGTGTCAGCGGTGGTGGTCGCCGCCGCCATCGTGGTGGCTCAGACGACGGTGTTGGCCGTCGCTGCGGCGCTGGCCGTGGCTCTCGGTGCGGCGGCGAGCCGCATCGTGCACTCGGAGTTGACCCAGGCCCGCCGGGCCGCAGCCCACGACCGGGCCGCTCAGGCGAGGGCCTACACGCTGCTGACCGCGCAGCGCACGGCGGAGAACATCGAGTTCGCCCAGAGCATGCAGGACAGGATCCGCGAGCGGGAGACCACGATCTCCGAGCTTGAGGTCGAGCTGGGGCAGGCGCACCGCCAGGCGGCGGAGGCCACCCGCACCAAGCATGCTGAGGCACGCCGCGCCAACGTGGCCGAGGCCGAGCAGAAGGTACTCGGCCGGTCGCTGGGCGCGGCGGAGGACCAGGCCGCCGAGGCCATCGTCCGGGTCGCCGAGCTGGAGGGCGAGCTCGACGCGCTGCGCGCCGAGTTGGACGCCTGGCGCGCCAAGAACACCGAGGGACAGCGCAAGCGCGCCTGACTCACAGCCATACGCCTGACGAGGGGGCCGCACACTTGGGAAGTCCCAGGAGGTGCGGCCTCTCGTCATGTGCGGGGATGCCACGGTGGCCGGTCGGGGCGTGTCTGAGCGATCCACCTGAGCCAGCAAATCGTCGTCGGGTACCGGCATTGGGCACAATTGCTCACCGTACCGCCGTTACCCGCACTGGAGGAGCCGCAGCCGCAGATGTCAGATGCACGAAGGGGGACGGCTCCGCGCACCGATATCCAAGGGCTGCGGGCGATCGCGGTCGGATCGGTTCTCGTCTACCACGTGGCCCCGGGTTCCCTCACCGGCGGATTCGTCGGCGTTGACGTCTTCTTCGTCATCTCCGGATTCCTGATCACCTCTCATCTGATCAGCCGCACGCCGAAGACGGTCGGGGACTTCCTCGGGTTCTGGGGGCGTCGGATCCGCCGCCTGCTGCCGGCCTCGTTGCTGGTGCTGTTGTTCACCATCGTGGCGACTCGGCTGATGGGACCCGAGACCCTCTGGGAGAACACTGCCCGGCAGAGCGGTGCGGCCGCACTGTACGTGGTCAACTGGCTGCTCGCCGCCGATGCCGTGGACTATCTGGCTGCGGAGAATGCCGCGACGGGAGTGCAGCACTATTGGTCACTCGCGGTCGAGGAACAGTTCTACCTCTTCTGGCCGCTGTTGATCGCCGCACTGGCGTGGCTCGCAGCCCGGACCCGGTTGCGCCAGGCCTGGGTCTGGGGCGCCGGGCTGGCTCTGGTCACCGCGCTGTCCTTCGCCTGGTCGGTACACCTCACCGGTGCGGACCCCGGCGCAGCGTACTTCGTCACCCCGACCAGGATCTGGGAGTTGGCGGTTGGCGGGCTGGCAGCGGTCGGCTTCGCGAGCCTTCCTCGTGCCCTCGACACCGGCGGAGCGGCCGTGTGCCGTGCCGCCCTCGGCTGGGTCGGTCTCGCCCTCATCGGGTTCGCGGTGTTTCGATACGACGGAAACACCCCGTTCCCGAGTTGGACCGCTGCGGTGCCTGTGGTGGGAACGGCGCTGGTGATCGCGGTGCACGGCAATAACCGGTGGTGGTCACCTGGCGGACTGCTCGCACTGCGGCCCGCTCAGTGGCTGGGAGACATCTCCTACTCCGTGTATCTGTGGCATTGGCCGCTGGTCGTCCTGGTCGGCGCCAGGTACGGATCGATCGGCTGGTTGGACGGCAGCGCGATCGTGCTGGCCAGCCTCCTGCTCGCCGTGCTGACCAAGAGATACGTCGAGGATCGGTTCCGTACCGCCTCCTGGAACGTGCGGCTCGGTGCCACCTATCGACTGGGTGCGGTCGGCATGGTCGTGGTGCTGGTCGCCGCGGGTGGCCAGTACTGGGAGGTCCAGAAGCGCCAGGATGTTGCGGAGGCGGAGATACGGCAGGTGCTGGCTTCTCAGAACCCGTGCCTGGGCGCCGGATCCCTCGATCCGAAGAATAGTTGCCCCACCTGGAACGGCCCGGTCGTGCCGACTCCCGCGCAGGCCGCTCTGGATAAGTCCGATGCCTATCCGGAGATCTCGGGCGGCAGGAACTGCTGGTCGGCCGAGCCCGACTACCCGCAGGTCCAGTGCACCTTCGGGCGTCGCAGGTCGACGGTCCAGGTGACCCTGCTCGGCAACTCCCACGCCGGACAATGGCTCCCGGCGCTCCAACCGTTGGCAGCCGAGCGGAACTGGCGGATCACCACCAGGCTGGCCTCCAAGTGCGCGAGTGCGGACCTGTTGTTGCAGTTCAGCACCGATGCCCGCGCCGACGCCTGCCGGGCCTGGTCGCAGGATGCGGTGGCCGCCACCATCAAGGCGGATCCCGATCTGGTGGTGATGACGAACCGGATCTCGCTCCCGGTCCCCGGCGAGGATCGTCTCGGGTCCGTGCCTCAATACGAGCAGGGATACCGCCGGGTCCTAGAACAGTTCGCTCAGTCGGGGATCAAGGTACTGGTGCTGCACGATACGCCGGCCTCTGGCGATGCCGGTCAGGTGAACTCCGTGCCCGATTGTCTGGCCTCTCACGGGGTCGGTACGCGGGCATGTGACGGCCGACGTGACGCCTGGCTCACCCCGCAACCCGATCCAGCCGCCACCGCAGCGCGGGAGTTGGCGGTTCCGGGGATCCGCTCGGCCGATCTGAACGATCGGATTTGTGACGGCGAGACCTGCCGAGCGGTTCAGGGGGGCGTCATCGTGTACTTCGACGGCTCACACTTGACCGCCAGCTTCGCCCACACGCTGGCCTCGGCTCTCGGTGAGGAATTGAATCGAACCGGACTGATGCCGGCGCGCGGAAGCCGAGGCTGACCGCGCCTGTCGGCAGGGTCGGTATCGCCCCCGTGGTGCTATTGGTTGGGGATCACGTGACATCATCCGAAAGCGCGCAGCGACCCTGCGGTCGCGCGCGTGCGTACGTATCGGACAACCTGGAGGACCGATGAGCCAGTCGCCGACTTCGGTGGGGATCCTGGGCAGTTGCCTCACGCGCGACTGCTTCAACTCCAAGTTCAACCCCGACTACAAACGATGGTTCGCCCCCGGTGTCTCGGCGAACCAGACGTCGCTGATCTCCCTGATGTCCGATCCGATCGATGCCGAGTGGAGCCCGCTGGGCAAGATGTCGGACTACGACCGGTGGAATGTCAATGACGATCTCAGCAAGGGGTTCCTCCCGGCGATCACCGCTGCCGCGCCCGACCTGCTGTTGATCGACCTCTTCGCTGACATTCATTTCGGAGTGGTCCAGGTCGATGGCGGACCGATGTTGACGGACAACCGGTGGAAGGTCCAGAAGACCGATTGGTATGCGGAGCGGAGCGCCGCGGGTGCCCTTCGAGTCATCGACATCTTCGATCACCATGACGAGTTCATGGAGCTGTGGCGCGACGCGGTGCGGCGGCTGGCGCTCTTCCTCGCCAGGAATCTGCCGGACACGACACTGGTCGTGAACCGGGGCCGCAACACCAGCACACTGCTGCGCCCAGGGAAACCACGCGCGGTGGACATCCAGGAGCACACCGGGATCAAGGCGCTCGACGTGGAGCGAGCCAATGAGCTGTGGAGCCTGTTGGACGACGAGCTCGCGGAGGCTCTGGGAGCCCGGCAGATCGACCTGACCGACGTCGAGTACCCGTCGATGAGCGATCACCCCTGGGGCCCCAACTACGTGCATTACACACCGGACTACTACCGACGCTTCCTAGGTGAACTGCACAGCTTGCAGTTGGGGATGACGCTGTCGACTCGCGGAGTCGCACAACTGGATGCGGTGTTCGCCGCGGTCAGCGACGAGCGTGCCCTGCATCAGCAGCGGCTGGCTGAGTTGACCGAGGAGCTTGACCGCAGGACCGCGGCCAACCGCCGACTACGACGCAAGGTCAAGGAACTGGAGCAGGAGGCCTCAGGAGGCCTCACCGATCGGGTCCAGCATCGCCTGAGGCGTCTGACCAGCCGGGACCGTACCCGGGCGTCCGCACCGGACTGATCCTCAGGATCAGGAACCACACACTGTCGAGGTTGCACGGAATGAGTCAGGCGCCCCACCTCGGTGTGACGCGGCTCCACCGACCCTAGCGCGAGGCCTGGTCCACCAGGGCGGAGTCATCCGAGTCGAGTCGGGGCTCACCCAGTACGCCCGCGTGATCCCGACGCCAGTCGACCAGGGCACTCGCCCAGGTCAGTACCGGACTCACGTCCTCCAGGCTTCGCCCACGTGGGCGTGAGACTCGGCGGATGAGATCCGGATGCAGCAGGTCCACCACGGTCTCGTCGCTGAGCACCTTCTTGCGCAGGCGTTGCAGGACGCGGGGTCGTGCCTGCTGACGTGGTCGCGCTGTGGGGCGGCTACGGGGACGGTCGTTGGTGGACCTGAGCGCACCGACCACCGGATCCAGTGCGTAGAGAACCTCGCGAGTCAACTGTCCGTCGTACTTGCGATGTGGTGGCACCGCGATCAGGGTCCGGACGAAGGTCGGATGCAGGAACGGCAGCAGCACCGGCGTCTCCGGCGCGAAGAGTCGCAGCGGGGAGGTCCCGATCACCCGGGCATTGCGGAGCAGCAACCTACGCAGGCAGAACTCGGCCGGGTGCCCCGCCCACAGCCCTTGATCCTGCCTAACCAGGGCCAGCGACGACTCCTTCCAGGCATCGGCGATGTCGGGGCGCAGAATGCCCGCTGCGGTGATCCGATGGCAACCCATGTTGCGCCAGAGCAACTCGGTCTGGTGATCGGCATCGGATCCACCGGCCGCGGCCTTCCCTGCCTCGTCCTTGAACAAGACATCGCCACCCAGGCCGTCGAGAAGCGGGATGGGGCTGCGGACCCGGCCCGCCAGGGGGGTGAGCCAGGTGTGCAGCCAGGTGAGGTACTCGGTTCGCTGCAGGGTCTCTCGTCGACTGGCGAGAAAGGCTTGCGCAGGAGGCAGCACCACGGTGTGTCGCAGACCCAGGCCGAGGGCCACGGAGCGAGCCAGCTGGATGTCGTCTTGGAAGCCGTCATCGTTGTCGGTCGACCAGGCCCAGGGTCTTCGGGAACGCTGGGCTGCCATCCCCAGCGCGATCATCCGGGAGTCCCAGCCCCCACTGAGCGTGATCTGGTGACGACGCATCGTGCGCGGCGGCAGGGCGGCCCGCAACGCCTCGATCAGGTCGGGGATATCGGCCTCCTCGCCCGGGTCGGTGAGCCACCGGGGCAGCGTCCGGCGCACCTCGACTCGCCGGTCCTGCCAGACCAGTGACTCACCGAAACGCAACCGTTTGATCTCCTGGAACGGCGAGGTCTCGGCGACGAATCCGTAGAGACCGTAGGTGGCTCCCCAGGAGGCCAGGTCCATGGTCAGGTCTCCGCCGAGCCTGGTCAGCGGCTCGAGTCTGTTGGAGAAGTACGTGGTGCCGTCGAGCACCCGGTAGAAGACGTCGTTGAGACCGAAGAGATCGGTATGCAGCGTCACCGAGTGCTCGGTGGCCCAGAGACCGGCCAGCAGCAACTCCTGCGCGGCATCCGGCGCCGAGGTCGGTCTTCGCCGCTCATGTACCACCCGGCCCCAACACCAAGCGCGCTGGGTGACCTTCTCGAACCGGGGCGCCTGGCTGGCGGCCAGCGCGACTCCGTCATCGCTGATCACGGTTCGCAGTGGCGCCGCCGGGTCGCGGGTGAAGTCATTCCAGGCGCGATCGTGGTGCGGGCCCAGGCGTCCGAGGACCAAGGGGTAGGTGGTGAATCGGGTGGGGTTCGGGTGGGCTGACGGCACGGGTGGAGGACCTAAGCTGGAAGGGGCGGGGTGCTGGGATCGGCTGGGGCGCCCGGATCGCCCTCGCCGTTCGGTCGGGTATCAGTCGCGGCCGTACAGGTCGCGGCTGTAGACGATCTCGGCCACATCCGCGAGCACGTCGGTGCGCCGGTTCGCGATGATCACGTCGGATCGAGCCTTGAATGCATCGAGGTCTCGGATCACCTCGGAGTTGAAGAACGTGTCCTCGTGCAGTTCGGGCTCGTAGATGATCACCTCGACCCCCTTGGCCTTGAGACGCTTCATCACTCCCTGCACCGCCGACGTGCGGAAATTGTCCGATCCCCACTTCATGGTGAGCCGGTAGAGGCCCACCACCGACGGGTTCCGCCGCATGATGTCGTCGGCGATGAAGTCCTTGCGCGTGGTGTTGGCCTGCACGATCGCACTGATCAGGTTCTGGGGGATATCGCGGTAGTTGGCCTGCAACTGCTTGGTGTCCTTGGGCAGGCAGTAGCCGCCGTATCCGAAGGACGGGTTGTTGTAATGGCTACCGATCCGGGGATCCAGCCCGACGCCCTCGATGATCTGTGCCGTGTCCAACCGGTGCATGACGGCGTAGGTGTCCAACTCGTTGAAATACGCGACTCGTAACGCCAGATAGGTGTTGGAGAAGAGCTTGATCGCCTCGGCCTCGGTAGACCCGGTGAACAACACCGGGGCGTCTTGAGCGGCACCCTCCAGCAGGAGTCCGGCGAAGGTCCGACCCGCTTCCGAGTCCGAGCCTACGATGATTCGCGAGGGATGCAGATTGTCGTACAGAGCCTTGCCCTCGCGGAGGAACTCCGGACTGAAGATGATCGTGGCGTCCGGGTGGCTCGTGCGAAGAGAGGACGTGAATCCCACCGGGATCGTGGACTTGATGACGATCGTGGCGCGCGGTTCGATGCGCAGCGCATCGGCCACCACCGCCTCGACCGTCGAGGTGTTGAAGTAGTTGGTCTCGGGGTCGTAGTCGGTCGGTGTGGCCACGATGACGAACTCGGCGCCCGAGTACGCAGCCTCGGCCACCGTGGTCGCGCTGAGTCGGAGTTCTCGATGGGCGAGGTAGTCCTCGAGCTCCGGATCGATCACCGGTGATCGGCGGCTGTTCACCTGGGCGACCTTGCCCGCGTCCACGTCGAACGCGATCACATCATGGTGTTGCGCCAAGATGACGGCATTGGCCAGTCCGACATACCCGATGCCGACGACAGCGATCTTCACGCGGGTGAGTCTACGGCGCAGCCGGCTCGTCTCAGCCCTGCCGCCGCAGAATGGTCGCCCGCTTCTCCAGCGGGATGTCGATCCGTTCCAGCTCGGGCAGCAACGCCTGCCATTGCTTGACGATCCCTTGCTCGTCCGCGCGGATCATGTCGTCCAGCACCACCGACGTGGTGGGCGCCAGCTTCTCGACGAGCAACGGCAGCGCCGGGTACCGGACACCGGGGCCGGTCGCCGCCGGGGGACCGTCCACCACGAGCAGGCCGATGTCGCGCAGGTCCTGCCAGCCCGAAGGGTCGTACCAGGCGACACCGTGTCCGGGCAGCCCGACATCGACCAGGGGAGCGATGCGTACCTCGGCGATGTCGGCGACGCCGTGCTGCTCGAGGGTGTCGATGGTCATCGCCCCGAAGTGCGCATCGTGGTCCAGGGAGACGATCCGCGTGTCGAGGCCGTACTTGCGGATGGCCAGCGCCAACCACAGGGTCGAGACCCCGGACCCGCACTCGACCACCAGAGCGGGGCGCACCCGACGCAATTCATCGATCAGCGCCAGCACCAGGTCGGGCGACGCGGCCCAGCCACCCATCGGCGGTACCCGGTGCTCTGGCGAGAACATGCTGAACAGCTGGGTGGTCGCCTGCAACTGAGCTCGCGATGCGGCTGCGGTGATGACCCGACGCTCGGGCTCACGCTGCACCGTCGAGCGGATCGCGGCGAGCGTATTGCGTGAATCGCCCACCTCGATCTGTAGCCGACGCAAATGGTCTAGCAGCTCGGCGTGTTGCTCCGCGGTGGGGGGTACCGAGGGCGTGTCGGTTCGGGTGGCTGAGGGCCGCCGAGCCGTAGGAGCGACGACGGGTCGAGCGCGACCGCCGGCTCGTACAGCCAGCAGCAGATGGAGAGCGGCGGCACCGGCGATCCCGAGCAGCGCCAGGACGGCGGCGACCGCTAGGCCGACCCGGGGCCACAGCGCCACCAGTACCGCGGTCAGAACCAGCAGCAGCAGAGCGAGCACGGCGGCGCCGACGAGCCCTCGTCTGCCTCCGGGAATCCGCGACATGGTGGAGGTCGCCCGACGGCCCCAGCGCATCTCCCGGCTGTTCTCCAAGGCCGAGACACGCTTCCGGGCACGGTCACGTTCCTTCGTGCGCACGCTCAGCGTCGCCTGCCGCGCCTCCAGGCGTCGATGCAGACGCTTGTTGTGCGTCCGGCTGCGGTTGAGCTGCTGGGTCCGTACGGCCACCCGCTGTCGACTCACTCGGGCCTTGTCCTGAGCCGAGGCCGAGTCCGAGGCCGAGGGCAGGACGGCCGAGAGCGCGGCGAGGTCGGCGCTCCGCATCGGAACACCAGGCCCGGTACCGATCAGCGCGACCGGCAGATCGCCCCACCGCTCCCAGCCGATCACCGAGAAGTCACCGGCCTCCGCGGGGTCCGTCAAACCAGCCAGATCGGGCAGGTCGCCCAGGTCGACGGCCAGAACCCCGCCCGCCTCCTGGACGGTTGCTCGGACAGCGGCCACGGTCTCGGCTGCCGGTCTCGGTCCGGAGAGGAGTACCCGCGATCCCGGAGGCAGGTCGTGTGGCGCATCGTCGAGGACGTGCACATCCTTCTCTGTGGCGCCGAGCGCGCGTAGTGCGGAGCCCGGTGTGCTGGACACGAGTAGCAGTGATGACGCGGGGAACGGCAAGGGGTTGTACTCCTGACTGGGCCTGGCCACCCGATAGGGTCGCGGCAGGTGGATGGCGCTCAATATGTTAGTCGCAGCGGTGGAGGTAGCAGATGATTCGTGGCCCGAAGATCAGTGTGATCGTCCCTTGCTACCAAGGCGCAGGCGAGATCGGTGACTGCTTGGAGTCGCTCGCGCATCAGGATCTCCCGGCCGACCAGTTCGAGGTCATCGTGGTGCTGAACGGCCCCGATGCCGGGATGAGACTCCGGATCGACACGGTCACCCGCGACTTCCCGAAGCTGCCGATCCGTCTCCTCACGTCTCCCCGATCCAGCGCCGGACACGCCCGGAACCTGGGTCTGGACAGCGCCGCCGGTGAATATGTGTGCTTCGTCGACCATGACGACTGGGTGTCTCCGAACTTCCTGAGCACCCTGCTCGCCGGCGTCGGGCCCGGACAGGTGTCTCTGGCGCTGGTCGCCGATGTGGAAGGCACCGGACCTCACGTCGCCAAGGAGAGGGTGGCCGGGTACTCGAACTACATCGGTGATGTGGTGAACGAGTACGGCGGCGAAGTGCTGCCTCGCCGGGCTCGCCGCACCGCACTGGCCTTCAACGCCGCGAAGTTGCTGCCGACGGCGGTGGCCCGGGCCGCCCGGTACGACGAGACCCTGATCACCAGCGAGGACGTCCTCTACTGGTTCGATCTGGCGCACCAGGTGAGCTTCAATGTCCGTGCGGTCGCGTCTGACTCGGGTGCCGTCTACTACCGGCGGCTCCGCCCCAACTCGGTGTCGCGGCAGGAACCCACCTTCGAGTTCGGCGTCCAAGGACGACTCGACGTCATCGAGCGGCTGGTGTCGCGCGAGGTGCAGGACGTGGACGCGGACCTGCTGGTCATCCGGCGGGGGATGATCGCCGGACAGACGAGCCTGATCCGTGCCTGGTTGGACCGGCATCCTGACCAGGCCGCGCGCGTGGTCGAGGAGATCCATCGACGCGGCTTGGCCGACGAGGTGTCCTGGCAGGTGCTGAACACCGGCCGGGCCACCGAACTGGCGGCGGTGGTCGGATTCACGCCTTGGTTGGATACCAGCGGCCTGGTGGCGGCGCGCCGGGTTCGCGAACGCGGCGTGTTGGTCGACCTGATCCAGGTGGACCTCACCGACCGGGCTGCCTACGACCCGACCTCGTCGAGGGTCGCGCAGGAGCAGGTAGCCCGGCGTGCCGTCCTCGGGGTGCCCACGGCCGCGCTGGAATGGCCCGCCGTCAAGGCCTACGTCCGGGCCGGTGCCCAGCAGGCTCGCGAGTGGATCGCCGAGCAGGGTCCCTACCAGAGCCTGTACACCAGGGCGATGCTCCCGGCCTCGCACCTGTTGGGCGCCGTCTTGAAGTCCGAGGAGCCCGCGATGCACTGGCGGGCGGAGTTCTCCGACCCGATCGTGTGGAACGGGTACGGACAGGCGCGGGTGGGGCGCGCCGCCGACGACAAGTTGTATCGACGGTTGGTGACCGGCCTCGAGGCGGCGGGGGTCGAGGCGCCCAAGGATCGGAATATCGCTCAGCTGGTGGAGTCGGTGGCGTTCGCGCTGGCCGACGAGTTGCTCTTCACCAACGAGCAGCAGCTCGAGTTCATGCTCGCCCGGCTGTCCGATCCGAGACTGGTGGAGCGGGTGCGCGAGCGGGCGGTCGTCCAATGGCACCCCATCCCCGATCGGGCCCTGTACGAGGCGGTGGATGCCGAGTACGCCACCGTGCCCGGGGTCTTGAATATCGGCTATTTCGGGACCTTCTACCCGACCAGGGGACTGACGGAGGTCGTGGATGCGCTGCGGCGACTACCGGCAGCCGAGCGGGCCCGAGTGCACGTCCACGTGTTCACGTCCGATCCGGTCAAGCTGGCCGCCGAGGTGGCCGAGCACGGGCTGAGCGATGTGATCAGCGCCAATCCCTATGCCCCGTACCTGGAGTTCCTCGCGCTCACCAAGGCGATGGACCTGCTGCTGGTCAACGACTTCAAGACTCTGCAGCACTACGATCTGAACCCGTACCTGCCGGCCAAGTGGTCCGACTACTCCGGTAGCGGTACCGATCTGTGGGCGGTCATCGAACCCGGCTCGGTGCTGTCTCGGATGGATAACATCCGATACCGTTCGGAGCTCGACGACACCGAGGGCGCCGAGGGCGTGCTGCGCCGAGCGATCGCGGACCACGCAGCCGACTGAGGTCGTCAGAGATCGGCCTCGTCGGCGAACCTGGTCGGGCGCGGCTTGCCCAGCGCGGTGATGGCGTTGAAGACCCGCTTGCGGCATTGGTCGTCTCGGTAGGGAAATGCGTCGTGAATCCGCTGCTGCCAAGGTGAGGTGGGAGTCCGCCCCGAATCCAGGGTGTCGATGATGGCCTCGACCGCGTCGGGCAGTGTCGCGGCAACCGGTCCGAACCCGTCCCGCTGATAGTCGAAGTAGCCGGGCCGTCCCACGTGGTCTCCGCCGAGCATCTGGTCCCGGTCGAACTGGAAGTACACCACCGGACGCTCGATATAGGCGGCGTTGAACGCCGTGGACGAATAGTCGGTGACAAGGACCGCCGCCCGGGCGAACAGTTCACGCACGTCGGTCTCGTCGAAACTGAACCGGGTGACGTGTGCGGGCAGGTCGACGTCCGCGAGCGCCGCCTCCATATTGGGATGCGGCAGGAGTGCGATGGTGAGTCCCTGCTCCCGGCACGTGCGTTCGAGCTCAGGGGACCGCAGCAGGCCGAGCCACGCCTGGCAGTACTCCGACTCGGCGAACCAGTCGTAGCTTCCCCGCCGCTGCGAACCGTCTTCCAGGGGAGGGACCAGCCACATTCGCCAGGTGGGCGAGATCAGCACCAGATCTCGCTGGTCGGAGGGGATCCTGCCGGCCGCCGAATGCAACAGGTCGAACCGGGGCAGGCCGGTCAGGGCCGTCTCCTTCTCGGTGTAGCGGTAGGTGGTGTGCTCACCTACCACCGACTCGTGCTCCCCGAGCGTGCTGGTGATGAAGAGATCGATCGGGCGGGAGTTCAGCCAGCCCGAGAGGTCGTCCTTGATGACCCCATGCTGCAAGAAGGTGAACCGCCACGGCCAGGGTCGGTAGGGACGTAGTTGTGGCGGTAGGCAGACGGCGACGTCGGCGTGGCTGGAGATGAGGTGAGCGGCGTTGAGCATCAGCGCCGTCCAGTCCTCGCTGCCGTGGGCGATGACCCGGTCCCCGTACTGGGCCCTGAGCCGGTGCCAATCGGGAGTGTCCCGCTCGATCACGAAGTAGGCGTTCACTCCCGGTCGACGTTCCCTCAGCCACGAGAACAGGTGCTCGGCGCTGTCGTCGGCATTGTGGATCCGATCCATCAATACCCAGGCGTCCGCGAAACGTCGGCGGTTGCGTCGCGACCCGGCGGTCTTGATCATTCGACGTTCGTCGGCCGGGCGCATCCGTGCCGGGGGTGCCTCGACACGCTCCCGGTCGATCAGTGGTTCGGGCCCCACAGGCAGGCGCGAGGGCCAGATCCGCAGAGTGCTTGGTTCGGGCGCCCGATCGGCCAGCAGCAGGTAGCGGTCGCCTACGCGGAGTCGGACGCGGCGGGCGGGGACCCAGAGGATCCGCTCGGACAGGAGCGTTCGGTCGTGCAGCACCACGTCACGCGTCTTGGCGGCGTGTGGCAGGACCGAACGGGTGCCGAGCTCCACCGTCTCCTCCGGGGCCGGCCCGGTGAACCGGTAGGTCAGCTGGACGAGTGACTGATCGGGGTCGTGGTCGGAGATGAGCGCCGTGTCGGAGACCCACGGCTCCTGCCGATAACCGTGGAGCAGGACGTCGCGGGTGGTCCCGCGCAGCGGAGTGACCGCGTAGCTGGTGACGGCCCATGGATCCAGCAGACCGACGATCTGGGCCATGAGGTCGTGAAACTCGCCCCGCACCGACGCGGGCGCGATCCGGCCGGCCTGCGAGTCCTCTCGGCCCAGGTAGTAGCTGAGCTCGTAGATCACGAAGTTCTGGAGCCACAACGGGATAGGGCCGCTCTGAGCGGCGGCGCGGGTCAGAACGTCGAGATAGCCGTACCTCAGCACGGCGCTGAAGCGTCCCGGATTGGTCATGGAGTTCTGGAGGGTGGAGGACTGGTCCTGGCGCTTGCGGTACTGATAACGGGCGCTGGACACGAAGCCGACCTTGGGTTCGGGCAGCTCCAACAGGTACCGGCAGCTGAAGTGACCGTCTTCGAAGTTCGGCCGGATCCTGGTGTCGTAGGTCAGTCCGAGCTCGCGGATCCTGGCGCGCCGGAAGAATGCGGCGGGCGAGCTGCCGTGGAAGAACCGATCCTCGATCGCCAGATTGCGCAGGACGTCACCACCGGTGAAGTGCTTCCGCAGCGGGTGGGTCTCGGTGAGCTCCTTGGTGGAGTCGTTCAGCAGCCATCGGTTGGTCGCCACCATGTCGGCCGTGGGATTCCGGTCGAGGAACGCGCGGACCTGGCTGAAATAGTCGGGATCCAGCACGTCATCGGGGTCCGGGAAGGTGACCCACTCGCCCCGGGCCGCGGCCATTCCGGCGTTGCGGGCGGACCCCTGGCCGCCGTTGGCCTGACGCAGTACCCGCACCAGGTCGGGGCGACGGCTCGCCCACGCGTCGAGCAGCTGCGGGGTGGCATCGCTCGAACCGTCGTCGACCATGACCACCTCGAGCAACCCGGGGGGCAGATCCTGGGCCTCGATCGAGGCGATGAACTCGTCGAGGAAGCTCGCTACCTGGTAGCAGGCTGAGACGACGGTGAACAGCGGTTCGGCGGATGCGCTCGACGTTGGCACTGGTTGGATCTCCCGAAAGGTCGAGGAAGCGGAGAGCGGTGTGGCCTCCGGCTCCAGGGGCCGATGACGTGGCATCAGCACGTCCACGTCCGCCTGGTGGCGGGCATCGTGGGGCGTATCGCCTCGATGATAGCGAACGCCGACGCCCCGGCTAGCACCCGTACTCGGGGCGCTCCGAGACACGCTCGACAGCGTCGCTCGGAGCTCGGTGGCCGGTTTCGGCTCATCGGTCGAATAGGGCCGCGATCACCCGGTCCGCGGCCCGGCCGTCCGCATGCGGTTGCCAGAGCCGAAGAAAATCGGGATACGCCGCTCGGCAGGCCCGGGTCAGCCCCTCCAGATCGTCGAGCCCTCGCACCAGCTCGGAAAGATCGGAGACCAGCGGGCCGGGGAACGAGTCCCCTGGATCGGGCCGGTCTGCGGGGCGCTCGGTCGGGGCCGCTTGGTGCGGTAGATGCACCAGGCACGGCTGCTGGGTCAGGGGCCAGAGGAAGCGCGCTTCGGTTCGTTCCAGCACGGCCACATCGGCCGCGCACATCAGCTGGACCGGCCGGGGATATTCGCTGACATCACGCAACTGCGCCGACGACGCGAGGCGGCGCCACCTGGCCCCGTGCCGTAGCACCGTCCAATCCGGGCCGATCCGTTCGATGAGCCGTGAGAGGTTGAGTTCGCCAGCTCCGGCGGGCACCGGCAGTTCGCCGCTCCGCCTCGCCCGGCGCTCGGGGAGGTAGAGCAGTATCGGAGTCTCGGGCGCGATGTCGAGTGCGCTCCGAACCGCGGCACGGATCGTGTGCCGGACCCGGGGATCGGCCAGCTCATCGCTGCGCGGGTCCCCGAGCGGCCACACGGGACCTTGCCAGCGGCGGGAGAGCCTGGCCGTCTCACCGCCTCGCTCGGAGGCGGTGACGAGTCCGTCCCACACGTCCGACATCCACTGCGCGGAGGAACGCATCCGGTACTCGGTGGCATGTTGCGCTGCCAGCGCGGCGACCCCGAAGGGTTCGTCGCCGATGTCCAGATCGAGTTGCAGCCAGCGTTGGTGCGCCATTTTGCGCGCCCAGGCCGGCGGGGTGTGGTCGGTCAGGACGTACCGGGCACTGGACAGGATCCGATACCACTCGGCGGAGCCGATCAACACGCCACGGGCACCGGGAGGTACCCAGGTCGAGCCGTCGTGCAAGCCCCAGATCCGTTCACCGGACCAATCGGTGCGGCGTTGGAGAGCCAGATCGAGTACCCGCCACGTTTCAGAGAATGCGGCCCCTCGCGCGGACCAGAACACCACCGCGTCCAGTGCGGGGCTCACCGAGCCGGCCACCCGCTGTCGCGCCTTCTCATGACCGACCGGTCCGCGCTCCTCATCGCGCAGCGGGCGCACCACCTGGAGACGCAGTTCATGCGGAGCCGTCGTCACCTGTCGTAGCACCACTCGGACCTGCCCGTGCGCGATGCTGTGCGGCAGCCGCGATGCCAGGCCGGGCGCGACGGCAGTACTGGGCGTCAGCTTCCACCGTCCCGTTCCCAGCGGTGTCGGGGGCGAGTCGAAGAGGGAGAGCTCGGCCGGGAAGATGACCTGAAGACGAGACCCCGAGCCGCTGACGGAGAGGGGGCGCAGCACGCGTCCGGTAGCGACCAGGGTCGCCTCGTTCCACTCGGACTCGCCTGCCGCGCCGACCTCGATCTCCAGGACCAGTCCGCGGGCGTCGAGGGTGACCTCGTGCACCACCGGCCCGTCCGCCGGGGACTCCGCGGCGGGGGTGTCGCAGCCCCGTGCCGGGTCCAGTACGAGACCGGCGACATCGTCGAACCGTGCCGTGAGCGGTCCGACCCGATAGGTCGTCTCCCACGCGGCGGCCGCCGAACCGGGCTGGGCCTGGTCCAGTCGGCCGCTGCGCTCAAGATCGCCTACCTGGACCCGGACCTGGACCGACCAGGGCTCGTCGGCCGCGGTCGTCAGCCGGGCGAGGGCCACGCGAGCTGTGAAACCGGCATCGGCATAGCGGGTGTGCCGGTGTCCGAGCCACTCGTCGAGCTCCGGATCGACACGTGGTGAGACCGTCGATTCCACGATCTCGTCGTCTCGAACGAACCGCAACTCGACCCTGGGGGTGTTGTCGTCGGTGTCGAGGCCCGGGACGAGGGCTGCCCCGTGTAACACCAGTTCGTCGTCTTCGATGCCGACCCAGGTCACCGCGCCGATCACGGCGGTCTCGAGCACGGAGAGCCGCCGCATCCAAGCGGGCAGGTCACGAGCGAAGTCCAGGTCATCGATCGCGACCAGATCCGGGCCCGCCACCCGGGTAGACGGGGGTACCCCGATCTGCCGGAAGTGCTCGAGGGCGGCATCCACGTCGTCCCAACGCTCGTGCGCGGCCAACCACGACGGAACCCGACGCCCGTAGCGCGTGTTCAAGACCCCTTCCGGCTCAGCCAACGCGAATATCTTCTTCAGATGAGCCGCCAGCGCGGCGCGGTAGTTCTCGTCGGCGCTGAGGGCATACGGCAGGAAGAACGGCAGATCGATGTCGAGCACCCGACTCACCCACGCCTGCTGGACCGTGCTCGAGGCCTCTGACCAGAGCAGGGCCCGGGCCTGGTCGAGTGCGGCGAGTCGATCCATGAGGTTGGCCGTCGCCTGCTTCTGCTGGCTCGTGGAGGTGCCGTCCTCGCGTTGACGCCAGTTGTAGGTCACCGAGCTGAGCACGTCGAAGCGATCGGCTCTGATCGTGCAGGTGAGCATCGGGAGGTGGTCCTCGTACGCCACCCCTTCGGGGAAGGCGCCCACCTGGTCCCGCCAGAACGCGGTGCGAATCACCCGGTTACAGGCGATGATGTCGCGCATGACCAGGGGGAAGGCGTCCACGGTGGTGCTGGGGATCGCCTTGCGGTGCACCTCCGGCCAGGAGTCGGCACCGGGCGTGTCCGCTCGAAAGCGTCGTGCCATGCCGAGCACGAAGTCCGAACCGGTCTGCTCCAGGGTGCGCACCATCGTCTCGTATGCGGTGGCCGGAACGGTGTCGTCGGAGTCGCAGAACGTGAGGAACCTGCCGGTCGCCTGAGCCACGGCCACATTCCGGGCGGCGCCCTGTCCCCGCTGAGGCTGCGCGATGACGGTCACTCGGGGGTCCCGCATCGCGTAGTCGCGCAGGATCTCCCCGGAGCGGTCCGTGGAGCCGTCGTCCACGCAGATGATCTCCACCTCGCGCAAGGACTGGTCCAGCAGGCTGTCCAGGCACTCGACCAGATAGGCCTCGGTGTTGTGCACCGGGATCACGATGCTCAGCAGCGGCGTCGAGCCGACGGTCCCGGGGTGGTCCTGCACCACTCGCCGGGGTCGTCGGCCAAGAAGCCGT
The DNA here is from genome assembly GCA_964396585.1 of uncultured Nocardioides sp. Classification (GTDB taxonomy): domain Bacteria; phylum Actinomycetota; class Actinomycetes; order Propionibacteriales; family Nocardioidaceae; genus Nocardioides. The sequence continues at coordinate 10,536 of CAYNFY010000044.1, read as the reverse complement.
CGCACCCCGGAAAGGCGATCCTGCCTACTCACGTCCACGACTCCTTCATCGGCTCCCAGCATTGTCCTAGGTGAGGCCAAGACTCGGCGCCGGGGTCCGCTTCGCGTGTCGCGGACGCAGCGGGCCCGGTATCGCCACAGCGGCGCCGGGTCGTCTCGACGGCACGTAGGCTTCCGGCCATGCCCGTGCCGAAGTCCCGACCTGTGGCCCCCTTCCTCAGAAAGGGGATCGGTTCGGGAGTTCGGCGGATCCCGCCCCGCGTGCTGGCCCGGGCACTGCGGGCGGGCGGGGCCCACGTCCCCGGCTCCCCGCACGGCCTGGTGACCTGGATCGTGCTGGTGGATCCTCGTGAACAGCGGGCCCTGCCCGAGACGCTGCGCGCCCTGTGCGGCCAGGACTACCGGTCGCTCGAGGTGTTGATCGCGCCTTACGGTGCCGATGTAGCGGGTGATCTCGTCACTTCCGGGACCGGGGGAGACCCTCGATTCCGGGTCTTGGCGACCAGCGTGGACCTAGCCGGTGCCGCAGCAGCGGGGGCGCGTGCGGCCACCGGAGTGGCCCTGGGATTCGTGCGGGGGTGCGACTGGCTCGAGGCGCACGCCACCATCGCCCTGGCCGCCACCCTGGGTCGAGAGAACGTGGTGGCGACCGGGCGGATGCTGCAGCGCGGACGCGTCGATCGGTGGCGGGAACCGGTCACCGGCGGCCTCGACCTGGTGCTCGGTGCGAGCCTCTTCCGGACCCGGGCCTGGCGACGACACGGCTGGCTGGTCGAGAACGAGGAGGACTGGTGGTGCAGCAAGGCGGTGGCGGCGGCACTGGCCGTCGGCCCCGCCGCGAGCCTCGACGTTCGACTGGTCCGGCATGCGGAGGATCACGGTCGACGTCCCTTCGCAGCCGAGCCCAGCGCACTGGCCGATCTGAGCGCCTGGGTCGACACCGCCGAGCGGGTCCGGGTGCTGCTGAAAGGCACCGAGTACGAGGCGGCGTGGCGGATCCAGGTGCTGGCCCGACACCTGCCCCGCTTTCTGGTCGAGGCCGAACGGCCCGAGACCGGGTGGTCCGAATTGGTCACGCTCGCCGCACAGCACCGCGCGCAGGCCGCCGCGCTCGAAGGGGACGTGCCCGTACTGCCCCGCACCCTGGTCTATCTGGCCGCCGAGGACCGGCGCCGAGACCTGGAGTCGCTGTGGGCCTGGGCCCGGATCCACGAGGCCACGATGACCGCGCAGGTGGGGGCCGAGGGGGTGATCGCCCGATGGCCACCCCTGACTACCCCACAGCACACCGACGGTGTTCCGGTCCCCGAGCAGGTGCTGCGGCTCACCGACGAGGAGTCCGCGCTCCGCTATCGGGTGCACCGCAGCCACCACGGTGGCATCGAGCTCTTTCTGGCGCTGGCGCATCTGGACCTGAGCACCCCGGAGGTCGAGGTGCGGGTGACGGCCGGCGCCCGGGAGCTGCCGGTGCGGCCGCTCGCCGCCCTCGAGGCTCGCCGTTGGGCCCAGGATCCATCGGCCGAGCCGGCCGCTCTGTGGGTCGCCGGGGTGGAGCCGGGGGCGGTACTGAAGGTCCGGGTCCGGGTCCGGACCGATGCCGGCGAGGTCCGCCGCTCGGTAGGCATCACCGTGGCCGCTCGGCCTCGTCCCGCTCCGGGCGGAGCGCGGTTGGTGGAGGCGACCCTGGTCGAGGGCGCGCTCGTACTCAGCGGCCAGGGGATCGAGAGGGTCGTGGCCACCGGGCCGGTTCCGGTCACCAGCCACGTCTCCACCCCCGGTGAACTGGTGCTGGACCGCCGACGGTCCGCCTTCGGCCGCTTGGTCGCCCTGCCCACCGGCCGCTACCGGCTACGGCACCCCGACGGGTTGAGCGCCGACGACGGGCTGGCGCCCGAACTGCCGCTGGAACTGCACGACGAGACCCATCGGGTGCAGGTGGTGCGGGTATCGGAGGGGATCGATCTGCTGATCGGCCCACCCTTCGCCGCCGTCGAGGTCGGTCCCCGCGCCCAGGAGCTGCTGCGCCGCGACTACCGAGCCGCCGCCCGATCGACTCCCGTCCGTACCGGGGTCTGGTACTTCGAGAGCTATGCCGGCGCCGACGCGACCGACAGTCCCGCCGCGATCTGTGCCGAGGTGCGCCGCCGTCATCCCGACGCCGACCTGGTCTGGGGGGTGCGCGACCATTCGGCGAGCGTCCCGGTGGGGGTCCGTTCGGTGCTGTTGTACAGCCGGGCCTGGTGGGACCTGCTGGCCACCGCGCAGTTCGTGGTCACCAACACCGAACTGGAGGAGTGGTTCGTCCCACGCCCCGAGCAGACGGTGCTCCAGACGTTCCATGGTTACCCCTCCAAGTCGATGGGGATGGCGCAGTGGCGAGCGCTCGATCTGCCACCCAGCCGGATCGCGGAACAACGTCGTCGAGGGGTCGAGACCTGGGACCTGATCCTCACCCCGACCCCGACCGCGACCCGGCACTACCGCGAGCAGTACGGCTGGGAGGGCCCGGTCGCCGATCGCGGCTACCCCCGGAACGACGATCTGGCGAACCCGACCTCCCCGGCAGCGCTGACCCGCCGAGAGCGCACCCGGGACCTGCTTCGGATCGCTCCCGCCCAGCAGGCAGTCCTGTACGCCCCGACCTGGCGAGACACGCTGGCCAGCCGACCCCGACAGGCCGCGATGCCGGAGTTCTTGGATCTGGACCGGGCGGCCGCGAGACTCGGCGCCGATCACGTACTGCTGGTGCGGGGGCACCGCTTCAATCAGACCGATGCCGACGCCCAGCGACCGGGCGCGGCCCGGATCGTGGACGTCACGGCATACCCCGAGGTCAACGATCTGATCCTGGCCAGCGACCTGGCGGTGCTCGACTATTCCTCGATGCGCTTCGACGTGGCCCTGGCGGGTCGACCGATGGTCTTCCTGGTCCCGGATCTGGCCGACTACACCGACGGGACCCGCGGCTTCCTCGACCCGTTCGAAGAGACCGCACCGGGTCCGCTCGTGTCTGACACCGATGCTGTGATCAGGGCGCTGACCGACGTCACGGCGCTGGCCACAGCGCGAGAACGGACCCTGGTCGAGTTCAACGCTCGATGGAATCCCTACGCCGACGGGCACGCATCCGCGCGGGTGGTCGACGCCGCCGAGGCGGTGGCCGAGGGCACCCTTCGGTAGCCTTTGGGCGGCCCGGAGTGCCCCGTCATACGAGATGGCCGTCCGGGTCGAGGTGGTGACCGAGGTGCCAGTAAGGGAGTGCAGCCGCATGAGCAAGGTCCAGCAGGTACGACGCCAAGGAACCGATCTGGTTCGTCGTGCCGGGCGGCGAGCGGTGCGCACCAGGCTCGGCCGACGGCTGCGTCGCCCCGAGGTCAGCGTGGTGGTGCCCTTCTACAACGTCGAGAAGTACTTCGCCGAGTGTCTCGACTCGATCCTGGCTCAGGGCTTCGTCGACTACGAGGTACTGCTGGTCGACGACGGCTCCCCGGACGGTTCGCGAGCGATCGCCCAGGCCTACGCGGAGCGGGATGCGCGCTTCCGCATCCTGACCCGGCCCAACGGCGGGCTGGGGGCGGCCCGCAATACCGGGTTGGCGCAGGCGCGTGGTCGTTGGATCACCTTCGTGGACTCCGACGACGAGCTCACCCCCGGCGCCCTGGAGGCCCTGGTGTCGAGCGCCCGGAGGACCGGATCCCAGATCGTGGTCGCCGCGGTCGAACGGTTCGACTCCACCACCGCCTGGATCCCGCAGTGGGTCGATCAGGTTCATGCGGCTCCGCTGGACCGGGTCAGGCTGACCGAGTACCTGCCGCTGCTGCGCAACCTGTACACCTGGAACAAGCTCTACGACCGGGAGTTCTTCCTCTCCCAAGGCCACCTCTTCCGTGAGGGCGTGGCCTATGAGGACCAGCCGATCGTCACCCAGCTGCTCAACGCGGCACCGGCCATCGATGTGATCCCCGACGTCGTCTACCGCTACCGGATGCGTGACGACCGGTCCTCGATCAGTCAGCAGACGGCCACCGTCAAGGACCTGCGCGACCGGGTGGAGGCCTGGCGAGTCTCGGCCGAGGCCGTGCGGACGATGCCGGACGAGGTCGGCCGCGCGTGGCTGCAAACCCTCTTCGACGCGCACTTCAACTGGTACCTGATCAGCAGTGGCACCGTCGAGGAGGAGTACTGGGAGCTGATCCAGCGGGCCGTGGTCGAGCTCACCGCATCGGCCGGGCCCGAGATCTGGGCCGCGGCTCCACCGCAGAACCGGGTCCTGCTCGAGCTGACCCGGCAGAACCGCCGCGCCGACCTGCAGGAGTTCGTCCGACAGGACGCGGTCCAGAAGCTGGCTCTCTTCCCGGCCCGGGTGCACGCCGAGGGACTGCTGTTCGACCTGCCCTTCCTGGGCGACCCGCGGCTGCCCGACGAGCTCTTCCTGCTACGCCGAGCCCAGCTGCAGGCCAGCCATGCGATCGAACGGGTCAGCTGGACCGCCGAGAGCCTCGACCTGTCCGGCTGGGCGTTCATCCGCAAACTCGATCAGAGCGACCACCCCAGCCACGTCGACCTGGTGCTCACCGGCCGGACGTCCGGAACGGAACGAGTGTGGCCGGCCTTCGACGACGTCTCGGTGGTGAGTCCGCCCCCGATCGCGGACGACTGGGCGGACTATTCACACGGCTCGTTCCGGGTCAGCGTGCCTACCGACGAATTGCTGGAACCGACCCCCGGTCAACCCCTCGACACCGCCTGGGATGTGGCGCTGCGGATCACCGCCGCCGGGTTCACGGTCACCGAGCAGATCACCCACCTGAGCCGCAACGGCTCGGCGGGGGCACTCGAACAGCACCTTCTGGCTGACGGCCGAGGTCTCGCTCTGAGCTGGCGACACCGGCACCCGCTGGTGCTGCGGCTGGTCCCGGCCACCGTCCGGGTCGACGAGCTCACCCTGACCGGACGCACCCTTGCGGGTCGGATCGCCGGTCCGGACGCCGAGCAGATCGCGGTGGTGGAGCTGACCGGAGTCGGACTGCGCTCCTCGACGCTCGGACCGGAGCGTCGATTCTCCCTCGAGGTGCCGACGCCACGGCAGGTCCACGCCGGTCAGCCGGTACTGACCACGCTGCGGGCCGTGTCGGGTGAGGGACGGGCGATCCCGCTGACGGTGGGCGAGGACGTGACCCTGCCGGAGCCGGCCCAGGTCGGGGACCACACCCTGGTCCTCACCCCGGACCGGCTCAACACGGTGCAGGTGGCCGAATGGACGCACGGGGTGGAAGGCCTCCGGATGTCGATCAGCGATGCCGGTGGGCTGCGGCTCGAAGGCGTGGTCCGGGGCCCCGGCGTACGCGGGGTCGCTCTGATCACCCGTGGCAGCAAGGCCGTCAGCGACGGACGCTCCGCGCCGGTGGCTGCCGACGGCACCTTCGTGGTCGACCATGACCTGTGCTCGGAGGTGTACCGGTTCGGGCGCTGGCCGCTGCCGATCGGCCAGCACCAGATCAGGGTGTGCCTGGAACTGACCGACGGCACCGACCTCGAGGTGCCGCTCACCATCACCCGGGCCCTGAACCGGCAGCTGCCGCTGGCCGTCGACACCGATCTGCTCGAAGGTCGGCTGCTGCGCGGTCATGACGGGGGCGTGATGATCGCCCTGGTCCGCCCGCTGGGGGAGGACCGGTCCCGCTACCACCAGAACCGGCTGCAGCTGGAGGCAGCCGCGATCACCGACGCGGTCGCGACTCGCCGCGGAGTGCTGTTCCGGGCCTACTTCGGGGAACGGGCCACCGACAACGGGATCGCGATCGCCGAGGAACTGGCCCGCCGCGGCTCCGATCTGCCGGTCTACTGGGCCGTGCAGGACCACTCGGTGCCGGTCCCCGCCGGTGCGCAGGCCGTGGTGGTGAACAGCCCGGAGTTCTATCGGTTGCTGCGCGAGGTCACCTACCTGGTCGACAACATGTACCAGCCCGAGTTCCACAACAAGCCGACCGGTCAGGTCATCGTGCAGACCTTCCACGGCTACCCGTTCAAGCAGATGGGCCGCCCGCACTGGATCCACCAGCAGTTCTCGCAGGCCAAGATCGACTCCTATGCCCGCCGCAGCACCGAGTGGGACTATCTGGTCTCCCCGGCCCGCTACGCCACCGAACTGTTGACTCGGGACTTCGGCTATGACGGCCCGGTGCTCGAGATCGGCTATCCCCGCAACGACGTGCTGCTCGCGCCGGATGCCGACGAGATCCGTCGGGTCACCCGCGAGTCACTCGGGCTGCGGCCCGATCAGACCGCCGTGCTGTACGCGCCGACGTTCCGTGACTACCTGGCCAAGGACGACAACAAGGCGCTGATGAGCGACTTCTTCGACTTCGAGGAGGTGGCCCGGGCGTTCGGCGACGACGTGGTGGTCCTGATGCGCGGGCATGCCTTCCATGCGCGCACCAAGTATCGGATCGGGGACCGGGCCACCACCATCGACGTCACCGACTATCCGGAGGTGGCCGATCTCTACCTGGCTGCCGACGTCTGCGTCGCCGACTATTCGTCGTTGCGCTTCGACTTCGGGGTCACCGGAAAGCCGATGATCTTCCTGGTCCCGGACCTGGAGCGGTACGTGGAGTCGCGCGGGTGGCTCTTCGACTACGAGCCGACCGCCCCCGGCCCGCTGGTATCCAGCACCGCCGAGGTGATCGGCGCGCTGCGGGATCTGCCGGGACTGCGGGCTGCCCACGCGGAGCAGTACGAGAGATTCCGGGCGGAGTATCTGGACCTGGAGGACGGCTATGCGGCCGCCCGGTTCGTCGACGCGGTCTTCGTGCCGCGCGGGGACGCACCCCCGGCCTGAACGGGGTGCCTTCAGCCGAGACCGACCTTGGCATTGATCCGGTCGGTGAACTCGACCACGTCGAGTTCACCGGCGATCACTCGGGCAGTCGGCCAGTGCGAAACCTCGAGGCCGGTCAGCTCGACGAGCTCGGTGATCTCGGGAGCGAAGTAGTCGACCAGTCGCTGGACGTGCGGGACGCCGAGCGGGGCGCCGACGTTGGTGGACGGAGTCTGATTGGTGTGCCGCAGTTTCGGGTGCGTGACGAAACGGGGTAGTTCGAGGAAGTCGGTCACCCGGTCCAACACCGCCTCGTGCTCGGAGTGCACCTGCTTGAACTCCAGGGGCAGCCACTGCTCGGCGGGGAAATGCGCGAGTACGTTGCGCACCTGCTGGCCATACAGTCCGCGTAGGTACAGCGATCGAGACATCAGATCCAGGTGGCTCATCCCGGCCGGACGACGGGTGGGGAGCTCCGGCCAGAGATACTCGTCCACCGTATCGGGGAAGTCGGGGAACCGCTCGTTGCGGGAGCGCTGCAATGACCACTGACTGGCCGCTCGCTCGATCGGGTCCCGAAAGATCGCCAGTACCCGCATCTCGGGTCGATAGGCGGCCATCCGGTCCAGTGCCCGGGGCCAGAACAGGTAGTCGGGCGTCGCGTCGCCGGCGATCTTGGCCCGGCGTCCGGAGGGTCGCACATACTCGGAGTAGTCCGGATTCTTCCAGTCTCGGTTGTCCTCGAGGAAGAAGCGCATCTCCTTCTCCGGGCCGCCGACCACGTCGGGGTGCTCGGTCAGCATCCGGTACAGGGTGCTGCTCGCGCCCTTCTGGACGCCGAGGATCGAGAAGGTGATCTCGAGGCGACGCTTCGAGGTCTGCAATGCCGCGAGTCTCTTGGTGCGCCGCAGCCGGACCGGAGAGAGTCCCTCGTTGGGCCCGCTCATCGTCCGAGTCCCTCCGGGTAGCTGGGGTCCAGCGCGCCGGCGAACGGATCGTCCTTGCGGACGTCGATGATCTGCCCGGTCAGTTCGCTGAGCAGGGTGTCCAGGGAGGTCCGCGCCACCGCCTCGGACTCCAGGAGCGACCCGGCGGGCTCCTGGCCGAAGGCCTTGGACCGCATCGGGGTGGCGGTGCGCTCGGGGTTGATCACGTTGACCCGGACTCCGTCCAGGGCCCACTCATCGGCCAGCGCCTGGGTCATGTTCACGGTGGCCGCCTTGGCCGACGAGTACAGGCTGTACCCACCACGACCACGGGTATAGGAGCTCGAGGTGTACAGCAGCAGCGAACCCCGGGACTCCTTCAGCGCCGGGTAGAAGGTCTGGGCGATGAAGAACGGGGCCAGGTAATTGATCTCGGTCGCCGCATAGAGGGTCTCCTCCGAGGTCTCCATCAAGGGTGCTTTGGGGAGTACCCCGGCGGTGTTGACCACGTAGTCGACCCGGCCCGTCTCCGCCAACACCTGCTTGGCCGCCTTCTCGATGTCGGCACGCCGCTCCACATGGGTGTCGGTCCCGGAGCGACTGAACGTGAACACGTTCGCGCCGGCATTGCGAGCCATCTCCGCGACGTCCGCGCCGATCCCGTAGCTGCCACCGAAGACGACCAGGGTCCTACCGGCCAGCTTCTCGCGCAGCTCGTCGTCGGTGCTCTCGGTGGGACTCGCGTTGGCGGTGAGCTGGAACAGCTTGTCGGCCAGGTAGACGTCGATCGGTTCGGTGACCTTCATATTGCGCTCGTCGCCGTGCACCACGGTGATCGGCACCTCGGGTAGATAGCGCAGCACCACGGTGCAGTCGTCGGTGGCCTCGAAGTTCGGGTCCTCCCCGGCCACCCGGTACGCCTCGGTGATGGTGGCGAAGTCGAAGGCCTGAGGGGTCTGACCGCGTCGCAACCGGGCGCGCGGCGGGATCTCGGTGATCGTGTTGTCCTCATCGACCTCGATGATCGTGTCGGCCGACGGGATCGCCACGTCGACGGCCCGGTGGGTGAGCAGCGCCTCGAAGCACTCACTGATGATCCGAGGACTGACCAGGGGACGGACGGCGTCGTGGAACAGCACATTGGCCTGGACCTGGGCCGGGTCGCCGCCGATTCGAGCCCCGATCGCCTCCAGCGCGCGCAACGTGGTGCCGTTACGGGTCTCGGCCCCTTCGAGGATGTCGACGACCTTGGCGTAGCCGCCCTTCTCGGTGATCGCGCGTACCGCGTCCAGATGACCGGAGGCCATCATCACCACGACCTCGTCCACATCGGGATGGGCGTTCAGGGTGGCCAGCGTGTGCTCGAGGATCGGCTTGCCGGCGATCTTCAGCAGTTGCTTGGGGATGGAGAGGCCGATCCGGGCACCGACACCTCCCGCGAGGAGGATGGCGACGTTCTTGCGCTGCTCGGTCATGGCGGACATTCTTCCAGATCGGACCTGGCCGGACCGGCTCGGCTCGACTTCCCCGGATCCGGGTCGCGGCGGTAGCGTCGCGCAGCATGACCACCTACTCCGGTGCTGCGGACGTTCCGATGTTGCCCGACGGGGCACACCTGATCCATGTGGGCCCGCCCAAGACGGGAAGTACGCTGATCCAGCACGCGATGCTCGAGGTTCGCGATCAGCTCGCCGAGTACGGGGTGCACTATGCGGGCAAATACCACCGCCCGCGGTTCGCGGGCTGGGCGATCGGGCTGGAGGGCAAGGCCGCGGGTCTCCCGGTGCCCGAGATCAGGTTCTGGAACAACCTGGTCAAGAACGTGGCCGATGCCGGCGATGCCCGGGTGATGATCAGCAACGAGGACTTCGGCCGGGCCACCGCCGAGCAGGCGCGTCGCATCGTCGACGAGCTGGGTGGCGAGCGACCGCACGTGGTGGCCGTGGCCCGCCGCCTCGACAAGTTCCTGCCCAGCCAGTGGCAGGAACGGGTCAAGGCCAGCAAACCCACCGGCTACGACGAGTACCTGAGATCGGTGCTGACCCGCCCTGAGGACCCCTACAACTGGGACCGTACCGACCCGGGCTTCAGCTGGGAGCGTAGCGACGCGTTCTATGCGCACGAGCCCGACACCTTCCTCAAGGTCTGGGTCGATATCGTCGGCCCCGAGAACGTGACCGTCGCCGTGGGGGGAGACGACCGGACCCTCATTCCGAACACCATCGAGCGACTGCTCGGTCTGCCTCTCGGTCTGCTGCCGATGGGTGGGCTGGCCAACGAATCACTCGACTGGTCGGTCACCGAGATGGTCGAGGCCTTCAACGAGAGGCTGGCACGCCGACCCCTGGAGAACGGGGACCGGCGCCTGCTGGTCTCCAAGGGGCTGGTCAACGCGCTGGCCGAGGCGCCGCGTCAGAGTGTCGGCGCCAGGGTGCCCCCGCTGCCGGCCTGGGCCTTGGAGACCGTGCGTGAGCGGGCGGCTCGACGCGTGCTCGAGTACCGAGCGCTGGGCGTGAACGTGGTCGGTGACCTCGATCTGCTCGCCGTCCCCGACGACTCCGTCACCGCCGAGGAGCTGGACCCGCCGCTGGTCGACCCGAAGGCCGCTGCGGTGGCCATCGACTGGGCGCTGGGCATGTACCTGGAGAGCAGGGCTGAGGTCGAGGAGCTCCGGGCTCAGGTCCAGGCCCAGCCCACCGAGACGGCCGCCCCGGTCCCCGGTGGTGCGCAGGCGCTGCTGGGCAAGGGCCGGCGGGTGGCGGGACGGGCATTGCGCCGGGCCCGGCGAGTC
>CAYNFY010000043.1:0-32085 GCA_964396585.1 uncultured Nocardioides sp. | reverse complement strand
CAACCGAGAGCCGCAACCCGCATAGAAGCGGCAGAGAACCTGGGGCGCTTCAGTTCGCTCGTGTGACTTTGGGTTTCTGTGTCGTCGTGTGACGTGTGACCGCGTGATGTGTGACCGCCTATAGGCGCGGTCACACGGGTCACGCGAGAGGGGTCGGTGTGATCGTCACGTGTGATGTCACGCGGGTCACGCGGGTCTGTGAGGAGCCAGATCGTGGGTTCGAACCGCTTAACTCCGGGGGTGCTGTCGACCAGCCCTCGAGCGGCGAGGTCGTTGAGTTGCTTCGAGCAGGTCTCTCGCTTGAGTGGCGCGGCCACTTCTTGTTCGGCCATCCATGCCTGCATCTGCGGGATGGTGGCTGGCCCGAGCGCTTCGAGTGCTCGAACAAGGCGGATCTGGCTGGGCTTGAGGTCTGCGTCTGGTGCGTTGGCGTTCGTCTGGTCCTGCTCATTGGTGTCGGCCACGACCCATGAGGCGGTGGTGGAGATGTGGAGTTGGGAGTCAAGGTCTTCAGGGTCCTCGGAGCGGATGGTGCGCTCGATGCGGAGTTTGCGGTCGGGGATACCGCCGCCTTTGAACTCGAGCTCGGTGGTGACGTGGCTGGCCAAGGTGGTGGCGTCGGTCCGGTTCGACTTCACGGTGGCCGGCACCAACACTCGGGCCCATTCGTGGGGGCCGGCTCCAGCCATGCGTTCAGCCCCTCGGCCGTTCTGTCGGTTGAAGTGGTGCACCACCCACAGAGAGGCTCCGGTGGCCTGGCAGATGAGTTGTGGTCCTTGGAGGAGGTCGCCCATCTTGTAGAGGTCCTGCAACTCGGCGCCTTTTGCGGACAGGTACAGCGGGTCGAGGGTCACCAAGGCGGGTCGGATGGTTTCGACCATGTGCTGCATCTCTGCGAGGTCTGCGGCCTGTCCGATGAGGGGTGCTCGGGTGCACACGTGGATGGGGAGTGAGTCGAGGTCCAGGCCCTTGGCAGCGGCGGTGGCGGACAGGCGGCGTTCGATGTCACGATCTCCGCCTTCGCCGGCGAACATGATCACGGCGCCGGGGGTCTCGACGTCCACCAGCCCGAGCCACGGCGTGCCAGAGGCGACGGACACCGCCAAGTCGACGGTGGTCATGGTCTTCTGGGCCTTGGGTGGTGAGGCGAAGACGCCGTAGTCGCCCGCTGGCCAGGCGCCCTTGAGCATCCAGCGGCGTGGTCCCATCGCCGCAACACGTGCGCGCAGTTCCGCGACGGTTTCCAACTTCAGCTTGCCGCCAGGTCTGGTGTGGCTGGTGGCTCCGAAGCGAACCATCTGCTGGTCGAGTGCGACGACGGCGGTCTCGATCGCGGTTGTGGGATCGGCTCCGGAGGCTAGGGAGGCACGTGCCGCGATGAGGGCCGCGTCTGCGAGGCGCCTGCGGGCGCTGTCGCGGACGATGGTGGCGTACTGCTCGAGCTGGGCGTGCTCGCCGGCGCGGGAGAGGTCGATGAGGTATGAGGCCCCGCCGGCTGTGCGTAGGTCTGCATCCCGGGTCAGTGCCCCGGATCCAGCGAGTTGGTTCTGGACCAGCACCAGGTCGGGCAACTGTCCACTGCTGCTCACGTGGTCGATTGCGTCCCAGACCGTCTCGTGGTGAGGCTTCGAGAAGTCGGTCCGGTCGATCAATGCCTGTGCTTCGGGGAAGAGCTCGGGCCTGTTGAGGATGGATCCGAGGAGTGCTCGTTCAGCGACGAGGACTGGGTCGGTATCGGGCAGCGTCTCGTAGGGATCGATGGGTGGTTCCTCGTGGTGGTTCATGGTCGGGGTTGGCCTCCGTCGACGACACGCAGTTCCGGTCGTTCGGTGGCGACTGCCTTGGCTTCGCGGTGGATGGCGTCCCACCAGAACCGCACGTTGCCGGGGACACCGACAATGTGGAGAACGTGGCCGTAGTCCTGGCTGGCAGTAGCGAGGGCCACGATGAGAGGGCCGGGGTGGTTGATGTCGTTAAGTCGGGTGCGGCCGACGTGAATCTCGACGGGTTGGGGGCTGCGCTGCATCCGGTGGAGCGCGAGGACGTCGTCGAGTGCTGCTTCGGGGTCGTCCATGTCGATCCGGTGGGACCAGAGCATGGCGAGGCGGGGTTGCTCAGGCCGTCTTGGGGGCGTCATGCTGAGTCTGCGTCTCTCGTTCGCCTGGGAGTGTGTGAACTGTTGCGGTGGCCGCCTCCTGATCCGGGGCGGCCTCGCTGTTTCCCGGGTCTGTTGCGTAGCCCGGTAACCCGAGGGTTTCCAGCACTTCGTCGGTGAGTCCGCAGACGTCGCGGAGGAATGGCACCCAGGGGACGCGGATGGTGTTGCCGGCGACCTTGACTGAGGGGATGGTGCCTGCGGTGATGCCGTGTCGGACGGTGCGGGGGTCGACTTCGAGGACCGCAGCGACTTCGGTCACCGTGCCGAAGAGGCGACCGCGGGCGACCTGCAGGTCGGGCACCTCAGTCATGACGCCGCGTCCTGGCGGAGGTCGGCCAGAAGGTCGAGGTAGTGCCGCCGTGCAGCCCCACGTGGTAGAGACGCACCCCGTTCCCAGCGGACGACCGTGGTTCGGTCGACACCCAACTCCTCGGCCATGCGTGCCTGTGTGACCCCGGCACCAATCCGAATCTGTCTGGCGACCCCAGGGGCGAGCAGTTCGCGGCCGAGTCGCGCCTCTTGGCGAAGGTCCATGGCCTACACGCTGGACTCTTTGCGGCAGATATGCAACATCATGTGCACCAAGGGTCGCTGCGTGTTGCGTGCACCTAATGCAACGAATGAGGGAAACTGTGCACGCACTGTTGCATTCCGAGTGGCAAGTCTGTAGCGTCGTGGGTGTGACAAGCGACTACAACGTTGAGATCCCGGGCCAACTTGCGCCGGACTCGTGGTTCGGGGTCTCGGGCGGCGCCCTGCCCTATCGGATCGAGGTCCAAGTCGGACTCTCCGCCGGGCGCCCTGTACTCCTTGGTCTCAGAGTGGAGGAGGTTGGAGAGGTCTCGGCCAGACAACTGCGCACCATCCGGGTTCCCGAGATTGCCAAAGCGGTGATTGCCGAGGTCCAGGCGGAGATCTTCAATCAACAAGTTTCGCCGGAAGACCTGAACTGGCTCCGTGAGTACAGGGGCCCTTGGGAGACACGGGAAGGCCCTACCGATGCGTTCGAATTGGCATGGCAAGCGATGAATTGGGACCAGCTGTCTACGTGGCTGGAAGCCGTTCAGGATGCCGATCCCGGCGCCTTGCTTAACCGCGGCAGAGGCGCGAAGGCTCCGACCGACGCGGACTACGAGGGCTTCGCCAAGGCATACCTAGAGGAACATCTTGCGGGCCAGCATGGCGCCAAGACTCGGACTGCCAAGCGCGTAGGCATGGACCGTGTGACGGTCTACCGCTGGGCAAAAGTCGCTCGCGAACGTGGACTACTACCGCCTGAAGACGAGAAGGGAACACAGTCATGACGAAGCCTCGCAGGCGTCAGGCCGGTGAAGGAACCATCAGCGCCTACGAGACGAAGGCCGGCACCCGGTACTTGATCAAGTACTCCACGACGTCCCCGGACGGGGACCGCAAGGTCATTCTCAAGCGAGGGTTCCACACCCGCAAGGACGCGGCCCAGTTCCTCGGCGATCGCCTGGCCGAGGTCCGCCAGGGCACCCATATCGTCCCGAAGAAGCTCACCGTGGGGGACTGGCTCGACCAGTGGCTCGAAGGCCTGCAGCTGGCGCCATCCACCCGGGCGTCCTACGCCAAGAACGTCCGCCTCCACATCAAACCGACCCTCGGTGCCGTGCAGCTGCAGAACCTCACCGGCGTCCGCGTGTCCGCGCTGTACCGGCAGCTCGAGCGGTCCGGTCGGCAGGACCACCAGGCCGGGACCGGGTTGTCGGCCCGCACCGTCCGGTATGTCCACACCATCCTGAAGGCCGCGCTGAAAGACGCCGTCGACCAGGGTGTCGTCGCGGCCAACGCGGCCGACAAGGCCAAGCCACCGTCAGCGCGGGCGGCGAAGTCACCGGAGATCCACCCATGGTCAGCTGATCAACTGTCAGCTTTCCTCGATTGGATGGTCGAACGGCACGGCTTCAAGGCCGCCCCAGCGCGGGGGAGGACCCCGTCGCCGGCGCTGACCCCGGCCATGCATGTCCTGGCGTTCACAGGGATGCGGCGCGGGGAGTTGCTGGCGCTTCGGTGACGTGATCTCGACCTGGTCAACTCCCGGTTGAGCGTGCGGCGATCTGTCGGTCTAGTGAAGGTGGTCGGGCAGCCGGAGGAGCTCGTCGAGGGTCCGACGAAGAGCGCCCGACCCCGGGTGATCGACCTGGATTCCGACACGATCGAGCTCCTCGAGTCGTGGCGGCGCACGCGGGGCGGCCTCCACCTGTCGCTCGTGCAGGAAAGCGCGTTGATCTTCGGCAACGAGGACGGCAAGCACCTCCACCCGGAGCGGTTCTCTAGGACATTCGTAGAGAAGCAGGCCCAGTTCCGTCGGGCCAACGTGGGTGTTGGGCTGCCCTCGATCCACCTCCATGACCTGCGTCATACCCACGCGACACTGTTGTTGAAGGCTGGGGTGCCCGTGAAGGTGGTGTCTGAGCGACTGGGACACGCGAACGTCACGATCACGTTGGAGATCTACGCCCACGTCATGCCAGGCATGCAGGCCGAAGCAGCAGCGACGTTCGCTCGAGCCGTGAAAGGCGGTGCGTGATGGCCGGCGACCAGATCCGCCCTGAGGTGGTAGAGGCGATCATGACCGCGCTCTCGAAGAGTGACCCGGCCGCGCTCGAGGGGATCACGTCGATCACGCGGGCGGAGCGGGATGCTGCGAACTCGGTGTTCGCGTCCATGCTGGAAGTCTCACAGCCGAGCCGGCACGAGTTCATTGAGATCATGGGGATCCTCGCGGATGGCGGCTACCGCCAGCCGATGACCTGGGAACAGGCGTGGGAGGTCCAGGACGTCGAACACCGCGACGCGGTGTCTGAGATCTTCAACGGCAACCCGCCCCAGCTCACCCCGATGGTCAACGCCTGGCGTGAGGAACGGGGATTCTGATGCTCGAAGTATCAAAGCGGTATCACGAAGTGGTCGCGGCTCGGGAAATGACCGATCCCCGAGCCTCTGACCTGCTGAGACTCGGGGATCCATCGGTGTCCGAGGGGGGACTTGAACCCCCACGCCCGATAAAGGGCACTAGCACCTCAAGCTAGCGCGTCTGCCAATTCCGCCACCCGGACCGGTGTGCCGAAGCGAGAGAACAGTAACCCAAACGTATGCCGAGGGTGCAACTCGGGGGGTCCACCTCGAAGTTTGGCACGATGGGGCCATGGGTCCAGACGAGCAGGCGGGCAGACAGGGCACCACGAACGACGGTGCCGGCGAGGGTGTCGGCGACGAGGTCGTGCGGATGTGTTCGGAACTGATCCGGATCGATACCTCCAATACGGGTGACGACTCCGGACCCGGAGAACGACCAGCCGCCGAGTACGTCGCCGCCAAACTCGAGGAGGTCGGGATCACCACCCGCATCATCGAGGGGGCGCCGGGGCGGGCCAATGTGGTGGCGCGCTGGGGAGGGGCCGATACCAGCCGGGGAGCGCTACTGCTGCACGGTCACCTCGATGTGGTCCCCGCGGCGGCCGAGGACTGGCAGGTGCATCCGTTCTCGGGCGAGGTGGTGGACGGCTACGTCTGGGGCCGTGGTGCGGTGGACATGAAGGATTTCGACGCCATGCTGCTCGATGTGGTCCGCCATCGCCAGACCACCGGCCGGGTGCCCGAGCGGGCCATCACCTTGTGCTTCACCGCGGACGAGGAGGCCGGTGGACACCAGGGTGCTCAGGTGCTCGTCGACCAGCAGGTTCCCGAGTTGATGGACTGCACCGAGGCGGTCGGCGAGGTGGGAGGCTTCTCGACCACGGTCCGGGGACGGCGCATCTACCTGATCGAGGCCGCCGAGAAGGGGATGGCCTGGCTCAAGCTGACCGCACGCGGCCGCGCCGGTCACGGCTCGATGATCAACCCCGACAACGCGGTCGCCCGTCTGGCCGCAGCGGTCGCCAGGATCGGCGCCCACGACTGGCCGGTGGTCCTCACTCCCGCCATGCGGACGCTGCTCGCGACAGTAGGGGAACTGGCCGGCACCGAGGTCACTGCGCAGAGCGCACCAGCACTCGTGGAGGAGTTCGGGGATGCGGCACGGATGCTCGGAGCCGCGCTGCGCAATATCTCCACCCCCACGATGTTGGGGGCCGGCTACAAGGTCAACGTGATCCCGACCGAGGCCACCGCCCATATCGACGGCCGCTTCCTACCGGGGTACGAGGACGAGTTCTTCGCCACCCTCGCCGAGCTGTGTGGGGAGGGGATCGAGACGACCTTCATCTCCCACCAGCAGCCCTGGGAGTCACCCTTCGAGGGTCGCCTCACCGACGCGATGACGCACAGCCTCGTGGCCGAGGATCCCGACGCCCTGGTGGCGCCTTATCTGATGAGCGCCGGCACCGATGCCAAGCACTTCAACCGGCTGGGCCTGAAGGCCTACGGCTTCGCGCCCCTGCGGCTGCCCGACGACCTGGACTTCACCGCGCTCTTCCATGGGGTGGACGAACGGGTTCCGGTCGACGCTCTGCGCTTCGGCACCCGGGTCCTCGATCGCTTCCTGGACCGGATCTGATCGGGCGCCGGGCTCGGTCAGGGCGCGGAGACGTCGTCGAGGGCCGCCACGATCTCGGGCGGCATGACCAGATGCTCGGTCTGTAGCGCCTGCTTGAGTTGGGCGGCGGTTCGGGCGCCCACGATCGGGGCGGTCACCCCGGGGCGGTCACGTACCCAGGTGAGGGCTACCTCCAGGGTGCTCCACCCCAGGCCCTCGGCGGCACGAGTGACGGCCTCGACCACCCGCCCCGGGCGCTGGGTGAGATAGGGCTCGACGTAGCCGATCAGATCGGAGTCCGCTGCTCGGGAGTCCGATGGAATACCGGTCCGGTACTTGCCGGTCAGGACCCCCTGTCCCAGGGGGGAGAACGGCAGCACACCCAAGCCGAGGGCCTGGGCCGCGGGCAGCACCTCGGTCTCGATATCGCGCCGCAACAGCGAGTACTCGACCTGGGTACTGGCCAGTGGCGCCCGCCCGGGCACCGCGCGCTGCCAGGTGGCGCCCTGGGCGGTCTGCCAACCGGTCCAATTGGAGATGCCGATGTAAGAGACCCGGCCGCTGGACACCGCATGGTCCAGCGCCGCCAGGGTCTCCTCGACCGGCGTGTCGTCGGTCCAGACGTGCACCTGCCAGAGGTCGACATGGTCGACCCCGAGCCGCTGCAGCGAGGTGTCGAGGTGGCGCAGGAGGCAGCCGCGCGAGGTATCGCGTCGCCGTCCCGACAACCCGGCCTTGGTGGCCAGCACAATGTCGTCCCGACGCACGACGTCACCGATCAGCGAGCCCAGGATCTGCTCCGAGGCACCGGCCGAGTAGGTGTGCGCGGTGTCCACCAGGGTGCCACCGGCCTCGACGAAGGCGGCCAGCATCTCGCGCGCATCGTGCTCGTCGGCACCCTTGCCCCACGTCATGGTGCCCAGTCCGAGTCGCGACACTTTCAAGCCGGTACGGCCCATTGCCCGTTGCTGCATGGGCGCAACGGTAGCGTGACCGAGTGCTCGATCTCTTCAAAGCGGTGGTCCTGGGAGTCGTTCAGGGCCTGACAGAATTCCTGCCCATCTCCAGCAGCGCCCACCTGGCGATCATCCCGCAGTTGTTCGGCTGGGAGGATCCGGGCGCCGCTTTCACCGCCGTGGTCCAGATCGGCACCGAGGTCGCGGTGGTGCTCTACTTCGCCAAGGACATCTGGCGGATCGCCACCGCCTGGTTGAAGTCACTGGTCCGGCCGGAGCTTCGGGGCACCCATGACGCGCGGATGGGGTGGTACGTGATCATCGGCTCCGTGCCCATCGTCATTCTCGGAGTGGCCCTGAAGAACGTCATCGAGAGCGACTTCCGCAACCTGTGGATCATCGGCACCACCTTGGTCCTGCTGGGTCTGGTGCTCGGTGCCGCGGACCGGTTCAGCAGCGACGACAAGACGATGCAGGACGTGGGGCTCAAGCACGCGATCCTGATGGGACTGGCCCAGGCGCTCGCCCTGATCCCCGGGGTCAGCCGGTCCGGGGCCACCATCTCGATGGGACGGATCCTCGGCTTCGGACGGGAGGCGTCCGCCCGCTTCGCGTTCCTGCTGGCCATCCCAGCGGTGCTCGGTGCCGGGATCTTCTCCCTCAAGGACATCCCCAACGGGCACAACGCCTACGGCTGGGGCCCGACCGTGGTGGGTACCGTGGTCGCCTTCGTGGTCGGCTATGCGGTGATCGCCTGGCTGCTGCGATACGTCTCGACCCGCTCCTACGCGCCCTTCGTCTGGTACCGGATCGCCCTGGGACTGCTGGTCTTCCTGCTCCTGGGTCTGGGCACGCTGCACCCGGAGATCAGCGGCCTGTAGCCGGATCAGAGCCAGTTGGATTTCTTGAAGAACCACCAGAGCAGGCTGACCGCTGTCGCCATCAGCAGCAGGGCGTAGGCGTAGCCGAAGCGCCAGTCCAGTTCGGGCATGTGGGTGAAGTTCATGCCGTAGATCCCGGCCACCAGGGTCGGCACCACGACCAGCGCAGCCCCGGCCGAGATCTTGCGCATGTCGTCGTTCTGCTGCACCGAGATCTGCGCCAGATGAACGTCGAAGGCCGACGAGAGCAGGTTGTCCAGGGCCTCGACGGTCTCCGAGACCCGGGTGAGGTGGTCGGCCACATCGCGAAAGTAGGGGGCGGCACGGCGGTCGATCAGCTGAGCCGTGCCGTGCGCCATCCGGTCGACCGGGTCGCGCAGCGGCAGTACCGCTCGACGGACCTCGGCCAGCTCGCGCTTCAGGACGTAGATCCGCTCGGCGTCGCGGGTGCGGTCCGGGCTGAACACCGATGTCTCGACCTCGTCGACGTCTCGGGTCAACTCGTGACAGACCTCCTGATAGGTATCCACCACCGTGTCGCAGACGGTGTACACCACCGCGGAGGGGCCGTGCTGGAGCACCTTGTGGTTGGCCTCGAGGTCGCGTCGGGCTCGAGCCAGCGGTGCGGCCTCGCCGTGTCGCACGGTCACCACGTAGTCGGGACCCACGAAGAGCGCGATCTCGCCGGTCTCCACCTGGTCGGTGTCCTCGACATAGCGGAGCGTCTTGAGCACCAGGAACATCATGTCCTGGTAGTGCTCGAGCTTGGGCCGCTGATGGGCGGTGACGGCGTCCTCGACGGCCAGCGGATGCAGCCCGAAGACCTCGGCAAGACCGGAGAGCTCGGCCTTGTCCGGTTCGTGCACACCTACCCACACGAAGTCATCGGGCCCGCACAGCGTGGCTCGCTCCTGCAACAGGTCCACAGTGGGCGGCAGGTGGACCCGCTCGCCATTCCGGTACAGCGCCACATCGACGATCACGGGTCCACGGTAGTGCCGCACCCGCTGGAAGGGTGGCTACCCTCAAGCCATGGCAACGGTGATCCTGGTCCGGCACGGGCGCAGTACCTCGAATTCGGCGGGTACCCTGGCCGGGCGACTGTCGGGCGTCGAACTGGACGAGACCGGACACCGGCAGGTTCTGGCGGTGAGCGACCGGCTGGCCCAGGTTCCGTTACGGGCGCTCTATTCCAGTCCGCTGACCCGGTGTCGGCAGACCGCGGCAGCGATCGCCGACCGGCACCCAGGGCTGTCGGTAGCGCCACTCGACTCGATCACCGAGTGCGACTACGGCGACTGGCAGGGCGGAAGCATCAAAGAACTGGCCAAGGAGCCGCTGTGGCGGGTGGTCCAGCGTCAGCCCTCCGCCGCCACCTTCCCCGGCGGCGAGTCGATGTTGGCGATGCAGGCCCGTATGGTCGCCGCGATCCGGGGGACCGATGCCGCGATCGAGGCGGAACACGGGGCCCACGCGGTCTGGGTGGCGGTCTCGCACGGGGATCCGATCAAGTCCGTGGTGGCGGACGCATTGGGTATGCACCTGGACCAGTTCCAGCGGATCCAGGTCGATCCGGCCTCGCTCACGATCATCCGGTACACGGCGGAACGGCCCTATCTGCTGGCTGCCAACACGCACGGTGGCGACCTGGGCTGGCTGGCCGCCGAACATCCCTCTGCGGTGGTCGAGGGGGAGCCCGGGGCGGTACTGGGCGGCGGAGCCGGACCGGACCTCACTCCGGCCGGAACGTAGGCTGCAGTCATGGCTCTGGTGCACGCCTTCGATTCACCCGAACGCTTCGTCGTGGGCACCGTCGGTGCCCCCGGGCAACGTGCGTTCTTCGTCCAGGCTCGGACGGGCCCGCGTACCTGCACGGTCTCGCTGGAGAAGCAGCAGGTCCAGATCCTGGCTGAGCGCATCGACGAACTCCTCGACGAGGTGATGTCCGATGCCGGAAACCAGAGTCTGGTCCCGGCCGTCGCCCCCCTGGATCAACGCGATGACGCTCCCCTGGAGTTTCCGATCGTCGAGGACTTCCGGGCCGGGACCATGACGCTCGGCTGGGATCCGGCCACCGATGTGCTGGTCATCGAGGTGTTCTCGTTCACCACCGTCGAAGAGGACGAGGAGGACGAGGATGAGCCCGAGGAGATGGTCGTGGTCCGGCTCAGCGCCGGGATGGCCCGGGCCTTCGTAGAGCGGGCCCGACGAGTGATCGGCGCCGGGCGTCCGGATTGTCCCTTCTGTGGGATGCCGGTCGATCCGCACGGCCATCTGTGTGTGCGGGCCAACGGCTTCAAGCGACGCGACTCGTGAGCGGATCCGGTATCGCCGGGCTGCTCGATCACGACATCGAACTGCACGGGCGCATCGCGGAGGCCTCCAACGGAACGTTCCTGGCCTCGGTGGGAGAGGATCTGGTCGTCTACAAGCCGATCCGTGGAGAACGCCCGCTGTGGGACTTCCCCGGAGCGGTGCTGGCGGACCGGGAGCGCGCCGCCTTCCTGGTCTCGGAGGCGCTCGGCTGGGGAGTCGTACCGCCGACGGTGCTGCGCGGCGGACCTCACGGTCCCGGGATGGTCCAGTTGTGGTGTGAGCCCGACGAGAGCGTGCACCCGGTGGATATCTGTCCGGCCGGTGCGGTCCCGCCGGGGTACCTGCACGTGTTCGACGGGGTGGGCGCGGATGATGCACCGGTGCAGTTGGTGCACGAGGATTCGGAGCCGTTGCTGCGGATGGCCGTCTTCGATGTCCTGGTCAACAACGCGGACCGCAAGGGTGGCCACGTGCTGGCCATGCCCGACGGTCGTCGGCTGGGCGTCGACCACGGGATCACCTTCCATACCGAGCCCAAGCTCCGCACGGTGCTATGGGGTTGGGCCGGCTCAGCCGTTCCGAGGGTGCTGCTGGACGATGTCGCGGCGCTGCCCGGTCGGTTGCCCGACGAGATCGAGGACGTGCTGCGCCTCGACGAGATCGCGGCATTGCGGGCCCGGATCGACGAACTACTCGACACCGGGCTGATGCCGTTGCCGAGCCGCGAGTGGCCGGCCGTGCCCTGGCCACCGTTCTGAGGCACCGCAGAGGCACTCCGGCGCTCGGCCATGAGGCGCCAGCGGTTAGGCTGCGCAGCATGCGTAGTTGGAACGGTCCCCACGTACCGGCCCTGGACGTCACCGCCCCGGCGGTGAGCATCCACGACAGCGCCAGCTCCGCGCTGGTCGAGACCAGCCCCACGGGCGCCGCGAGGCTCTACGTGTGCGGCATCACCCCGTATGACGCGACCCACATCGGGCACGCCGCCACCTATGTGGCCTTCGATCTCCTGAACCGGGCCTGGCGCAATGCCGGTCACGACGTCGTCTACGTACAGAACGTGACCGATGTGGACGACCCTCTGTTGGAGCGGGCCGAGAAGGTCAACGTCGACTGGGTCGCCCTCGCCGAGCGCGAGACCGAGCTCTTCCGCCAGGACATGCAGGCCCTCCGGGTACTGCCGCCGGCCCAGTACGTGGGCGCGGTGGAGTCGATCCCACTGGTGATCGACCTGATCGAGGTGCTGCAGGCACAGGGTGCGATCTACCAGGTCGAGAACGACCTGTACTTCTCGGTGAGCGCGGACGTCGACTTCGCCACGGTGTCGGGTTGGGATCGGGACCAGATGCTGGCGATCTTCGGTGAGCGCGGTGGCGACCCGGAACGGGCCGGTAAGAAGGACCCCCTGGACTGCATCGTGTGGATGGCCCAACGCCCGGGCGAGCCCAGCTGGGAGAGCCCGTTCGGGCCGGGACGCCCCGGGTGGCACATCGAGTGCACCGCCATCGCGCTGGAGCACCTCGGAGCGGGCTTCGACGTTCAGGGCGGCGGCTCCGACCTGGTCTTCCCGCACCACGAGATGTGCGCCTCCGAGGGCCACGTGGCCACCGGACGGGCCTTCGCCAAGGCCTACTCCCATGCCGGCATGGTCGCCTACGACGGCGAGAAGATGTCGAAGTCGAAGGGGAACCTGGTCTTCGTCTCGCAGTTGCGTAACAGCGACGTGGACCCGATGGCGATCCGGCTGGTACTGCTGACCCATCACTACCGCAGCGACTGGGAGTGGACCGACCAGCTCCTCTGGGATGCCGTCGACATGCTCGCCCGCTGGCGCAAGGCCTTCGCGCTGGGTGCCGGAGCGGACGCCGCGCCGGTGGTCGCCGAAGTGCTCGCGGCCATTGCGGCGGACCTGGATGCCCCCCGGGCCGTGGCCGCCGTCGATGCCTGGGTCGACGCGACCTTGGGTCGCGGCGGTCTCGCCGACACCGGTGACGCGCATGCCGCGGCCACTCTGCTGCCCGTCCTCGACGCCGCCCTGGGCCTGGCCTTCTAACCGGCCCCGACCCCGACCCCGACCCCGGCCTCGCCGACACGGGACATCTGCAACGCGGAGACGGCGGTTCTTGTTACCTGATGGGTAACAAGAACCGCCGTCTCAGCGTTGGTCAGGAGTCGGAGTCACCCGAATCGGTGTCGGTGTGCTTGAGGTAGTGCTCGAATTCCCGAGCGATGGCCTCGCCCGAGGCCTCCGGCAGGTCCGTCGTATCGCGGGTCTCCTCCAGAGACTGCACATACTCGGCGATGTCCTCGTCATCGGCAGCCATCTCGTTGATGCTCTGCTCCCAGTCGACGGCTGCCTCGGGGAGGTCCCGCAGGGGGACCGAGGTCTGCAACAGATCCTCGAGATGACCGATCAGGGCCAGCGTGGCCTTCGGGGAAGGCGGGCTCGCGACATAGTGCGGCACCGCCGCCCAGTAGGAGACTGCCGGCATGTCCTCGGCGACGCACATCTCCTGAAAGACACCGACGATGCCGGTCGGTCCCTCATAGGTACTCGAAGCGACCTTGAGTCGATCCATCAGATCGGGCTCGGTCGAGGTGCCGGTGACCGCGATCGGCCGACTGTGTGGGGTGTCGGCGAGCAGGGCTCCGAGCGTGACCACCATGGTGGCCCCCAGTTCGTCAACCGCGGCCAGAAGCTCCATGCAGAAGCTGCGCCAGCGGAGGTTGGGTTCCAGGCCACGGACCAGGATGACGTCTCGGGTCATGTCGGCCGGTGAGGCCACGAAGATGTGAGTCGTGGGCCACGAGATGCGCCGATATCCACGGGCGTCGTTTCCCACCACGGGACGGTTCACCTGGAAGTCGTAGTAATCATCCGGATCGACGGCGCCGACCTGTTCCGCGTCCCAGACCTTGATCAGGTGGTCAAGGGCCCCGGAAGCCGCGTCCCCGGCGTCGTTCCAGCCCTCGAAGGCGGCGATCACGACAGGGTCGACCAGATCGGTGAGACGGTCGAGTTCGATCATCACCCCAGCCTAGTGCCGGGCCGGTCAGGGTCCGCTTCGGGATTACCGCGGCGCGCCGCGCCGGTGTCACACTCGACGAGTCGGTTCGCCCAGCATGTGGATACCCGTCCCAACTTGTGGACGAGCGCGCATGCTGAGAATCAGTCATCACTCAGGAGAGGTACACCCAAGTTGTCCGAGCACGAGTCATTCCCGGCCCACCACCGTCCCGACGCCACCGAGGCGATGCGCGCGACGATGGGCCGACGGGTGATGCTCATCGACGGGGCCATGGGGACCGCGATCCAACGGGATCGGCCCGATGAGGCGGGCTATCGCGGCGAGCGTTTCGCCGACTGGCATACCGACGTGATCGGCAACAACGACCTGCTCACTCTGACCCAACCCCACCTCATCGCCGACATCCACCGCGAGTACCTGGACGCCGGCGCCGACGTGATCGAGACCAACACGTTCAACGCCAACGCGATCTCGCTGGGTGACTACGACATGGTCGAGCTCGCCTACGAGCTCAACTACCGGTCCGCGCAACTGGCCCGGGCCCAGTGCGACGCCGCCGAGGCCGCGGATCCGACCCAGCCTCGATATGTCGCCGGCGCAATCGGCCCCACCACCCGAACCGCGTCCATCTCGCCGGACGTCAACGATCCCGGTGCCCGCAATATCAGCTACGACCAGCTGGTCGATGCCTACACCGTGGTCACCCGCGCCCTGCTCGACGGCGGCGCCGACCTGATCGCGATCGAGACGATCTTCGACACGCTGAACGCCAAGGCCGCGATCTTCGCCGTCGAGACCGTCTTCGAGGAGTACGGGCGCCGTTGGCCGCTGCTCATCTCGGGCACCATCACCGATGCCTCCGGGCGCACCCTGACAGGGCAGACCACCGAGGCCTTCTGGAACTCCGTGCGGCACGCGAGGCCACTGCTGGTCGGTCTGAACTGTGCCCTGGGCGCGGCAGAGATGAGGCCCTACCTGGCCGAACTCAGCCGGATCGCGGACACCTTCGTGCACGCCTACCCGAACGCGGGGCTGCCCAACGCGTTCGGCGAGTATGACGAGACCGCCGACCAGACCGCCTCGGTGATCGCCGAGTTCGCCGCGGACGGACTGGTCAACATGGTCGGTGGCTGCTGCGGAACCACGCCGGCACATATCGCCGCCATCGGTACGGCAGTACGGGACAAGGCCCCCCGCTCGCTGCCGTCGATACCGGCCGCGATGCGCCTCTCCGGCCTCGAACCCTTCACCATCAACGAGCAGAGCCTCTTCGTGAACGTCGGCGAGCGGACCAATATCACCGGCTCGGCCCGATTCCGGAAGCTGATCAAGGACGGCGACTACGACGCCGCGCTGGCGGTGGCGGGACAGCAGGTGGAGAACGGCGCGCAGATCATCGACGTCAACATGGACGAGGGGATGATCGACGGCGTCGCCGCCATGGACAGGTTCCTCAAGCTCGTGTCCTCCGAACCGGACATCTCCCGGGTTCCGATCATGATCGACTCCTCCAAGTGGGAGGTGATCGAGGCCGGCCTCAAGTGCGTTCAGGGCAAGCCGATCGTCAACTCCATCTCGATGAAGGAGGGGGAGGAGGCGTTCCGCCAGCACGCCAGGTTGTGCCGCAAATACGGTGCGGCCATCGTGGTGATGGCCTTCGACGAGGACGGCCAGGCGGACAATCTCGAGCGGCGCAAGGAGATCTGTGCCCGCGCCTACCGGATCCTGGTCGACGAGGTCGAGTTCCCGGCCGAGGACATCATCTTCGACCCGAACGTCTTCGCGGTGGCCACCGGGATCGAGGAGCACGCCAGCTACGGACTGGACTTCATCGAGGCGGCCCGCTGGATCCGGGCCAGTCTGCCGAATGCCCAGATCTCCGGCGGGATCTCGAATGTGTCGTTCTCCTTCCGGGGCAACAATCCGGTCCGGGAGGCGATCCACGCGGTCTTCCTGTACCACGCGATCCAGGCCGGACTGAGCATGGGCATCGTGAATGCGGGGGCACTGGTGGTCTACGACCAGGTGGACCCCGAGCTCCGCGAGCGGATCGAGGACGTCATCTTGAACCGGCGCCCCGACGCGGCCGAGCGACTGCTCGACGTGGCCGAGGCACACAACCGAGCGATGGGCAACTCCGAGGAGACCATCGAGGAGTGGCGAGACCTGCCCGTCGGCGAGCGGATCACGCATGCTCTGGTGAAGGGCATCGATGCTCATGTGGAACTCGACACCGAGGAGCTGCGAGCCCTGATCGTGGCTCGCGGGGGTCGCACGATCGAGGCGATCGAGGGCCCTCTGATGGACGGCATGAACGTCGTCGGCGACCTGTTCGGCGCCGGCAAGATGTTCCTCCCCCAGGTGGTCAAGAGCGCCCGAGTGATGAAGAAGTCCGTCGCCTACCTGATCCCCTTCATCGAGGCCGAGAAGGCCGCCAACCCCGAGTTGGCCGCCAGCAGCGACACCAACGGCACCATCGTGATGGCCACCGTCAAGGGCGACGTCCACGACATCGGCAAGAACATCGTCGGTGTGGTGCTGCAGTGCAACAACTACGAGGTGATCGACCTGGGCGTGATGGTCCCTGCCCAGAAGATCCTGGACGCGGCCGCCGAGCACGACGCGGATATCATCGGGCTGTCCGGACTGATCACGCCGTCCTTGGACGAGATGAGTGACTTCGCTGCGGAGATGCAGCGCAACGGACTGGAGATTCCGCTGATGATCGGCGGCGCCACCACATCGCGGGCACACACCGCGGTCCGGATCGACCAGCGGTACGACGGCCCGGTGGTGTGGGTCAAGGACGCCTCCCGTTCGGTGCCGACCGCGGCCGCGCTGCTCAGCGAGACCGGCCGGGAACGCCTGATGGGCGAGGTCAAGAAGGACTACGACGCACTGCGCGCCCGGCACGCCACCAAGCACGACCGTCCGATGGTCACCTTGGAACAGGCCCGGGCGAACGCCACCCCGATGGTGTGGGAGGGCTTCGAGCCGGTGGCTCCGGCGCAGCCCGGTGTGCACGTACTGCGGGACTATGACCTGGCCGAACTGCGCGAGTTCATCGACTGGCAGCCGTTCTTCAACGCCTGGGAGATGAAGGGCAAGTTCCCCGACATCCTGAACAACCCCACCACGGGTGAGACGGCGCGCAAGCTCTACGAGGACGCTCAGGAGATGCTGGACAAGCTCACCGCCGAGGGATGGCTGCGTGCGAACGCGGTCTTCGGGTTCTTCCCGGCCAACGGGGTGGGCGACGACACCGAGCTCTATACGGACGCCTCGCGCGAGACTGTGCTCACCACCCTGCACCACCTGCGGCAGCAGGGCGAGCATCGCGACGGCATCCCGAACCGATCCCTGGGCGACTTCATCGCACCGCGTGAGACCGGGTTGGCCGATCACATCGGGGCCTTCGCGGTGACTGCGGGGCACGGCACCACCGAACGGATCATGAAGTTCAAGGAGGAACTCGACGACTACTCGGCGATCCTGCTTGAGTCCCTGGCGGACCGGCTGGCCGAGGCCTTCGCCGAGCGGCTGCACCAGCGGGTGCGTACCGAGTTCTGGGGCTCAGAGCCCACCGAGCAGCTCAGCAACGAGGATCTGATCGCCGAGAAGTACCACGGGATTCGGCCGGCACCGGGCTACCCGGCCTGCCCGGACCATACGGAGAAGAAGCTGCTCTGGGAACTGCTCGACGTCGAGACCCATACGGGTATCGAGTTGACCGACGGCATGGCGATGTGGCCCGGAGCCGCGGTCTCGGGTTGGTACTTCGCCCACCCGCAGGCCCAGTACTTCGTGGTCGGGCGGCTCGGGCGGGATCAGGTGGCCGATTACGCGGAGCGCAAGGGCTGGACGCTGCCGGTGACCGAGCGCTGGCTCTCGCCCAACCTCGGCTACGACCCGGAGGACTGAGGCACCGCGACGTCGGCTGCCGGGGTGGCGCGGTGAGGTCGATCGGGACGACGGCGACATTTGTCGCATTCCTGCAAGACACACCGGTATCTCCGGGTGCATCGTGGACTCATGACCACGCCCATCAACGAACTGATCGCGTTCACCATCGACTGCTCCGACGCCGGTCGGCTGGCCCGTTTCTACGCCGACCTGACCGGTGGCGAGGTCACGGGTGTGTACCCCGAGTACGGGTACGCCCAGCTGACCTACGGTACCGCGACGCTGAACTTCCAGACCGCCACCGACTACTCCCGGCCGCAGTGGCCGGGCCAGGAGCACCCGCAGCAGTTCCACCTCGACTTCCGAGTCCAGGATCTGGAGGCCGGACTCGCGCATGCCACGAAGTTGGGTGCCACCCAGGCCGAGCACCAGCCCGGGGGAGAGCAGTGGCGAGTGATGATCGACCCGGACGGTCACCCGTTCTGTCTCTGTCCGCCCTCGCAGTGACCCGCCTTTCCCGCTGAGACGGCACTTCTACGTGCCCCGCGGGTAACAAGAAGTGCCGTCTCAGCGGGGTCGGGAGGATGGCGAGTGCGCCTCATGAGAGTCAGCAACTCGAACACCGCTGCGGATCGCGACTTCGGTGGCGCGGAACTCGGCGCCGGTGGTGATCATGGCGACGTGGGGACGGTGCCGCTGAACGTGGCTACCTGCATCGGAATGAGGCGGGCCTACTGCGACGATGGTGAATGCTGTGCAGCCGCCATTTAGAGTGGAATATCGCACCAAATGTCGCATGGAGTTCTTCGGAGGGCATTCTGATTACCAACAATTCTGGTGTTTCTCCAGGTCAGACGCCAGATGGAGGGGACCGCACATTGCAGGCCGTCCTGTGGGACATGGACGGAACACTGGTTGAGACCGAGCCGTACTGGATCGAGACCGAGTACGAGCTGGCCGCGCGCTATGACGCCGAGTGGACCGCGGCCGACGCCTTGCAGTTGGTCGGGAACGACCTTTTGGACTCCGGCCGCTACATCCGCGAACGGATGGGGCTGTCGCTCAGTGCAGAAGAGATCGTCGACTACCTGCTCGACGGGGTGGTGGCCAGGGTGCAGGCTCATGTCCCGTGGCGCCCTGGTGCGCGGGAACTGTTGGAGTCACTGGTCGCAGACCAGGTTCCTTGTGCCCTCGTCACCATGTCGTGGACCCGCTTCGTAGACCCGATCCTGGCGGCTCTGCCCGAGGGCGTCTTCGATGTGGTGATCACCGGCGATCGGGTGTCTCGCGGCAAGCCGCACCCGGATCCCTACCTACTGGCCGCGGTCGAACTCGGCCTCGCGCCCCAGGACTGTCTGGCGATCGAGGACTCCGGTACCGGTGCGGCCTCGGCGGTGGCTGCGGGGTGCCCGGTGCTGGTGGTACCCAACCATGTGCCGGTAGCCGAAGGCGCGGGGCGAGTCTTCCTGGACTCTCTGGAAGGGGTCACCGTGACGACCCTCCGGGAGATGCACCGCCAGGCACGAACGCCCCGGGTCGGACCCGTTCGCTAGGGTCACTCCGTGCCACCACATCGCGAGGACCCCGACCCGGATCCGTCGGAACGGGCCCCCGAATCCGACGGCTACCCGCCGCGTCCGGCCGGTACCGTCCGGATCGGAACGCTGGCCGGTGCCCCGGTCCTAGTCTCCGGCTCATGGTTCCTGGTGGCGGGCATGATCGCGATCATCTTCGCGCCCCTCGTCGAACGGGTTCAGCCGGATCTGGGTCTGTGGCGATACGTGGTGGGACTGCTCTTCGCGGTGGTCCTCTACGGCAGCGTGCTGCTGCACGAGGCCTCCCACGCCTGGATGGCGAAGCGCTATGGCTACCACATCGAGTCGGTGACCCTGCACTTCCTCGGCGGGGCCACCCAGATCGATCGTGAGTCACGAACACCCCGCGAGGAGTTCTGGATCGCCTTCGTGGGACCGGTCACCTCGCTGGGTGTGGGAGGGGTCGCTCTGGGGGTCTACCACCTGATGCCGGAGAGCCTGATCGGCGTGCTGGTCCAGGCCCTGGCGATGGCCAATCTGATCGTCGGTGTCACCAACCTGCTCCCAGCACTCCCGCTGGATGGAGGTCGCGTACTCAAGGCAGGGGTGTGGCAGGCCACCGGGAACGTCCACCGGGGGACCATGGTGGCCGCCTGGGGTGGTCGGGTGCTGGCCGCACTGATCCTCTGCTGGCCCGTCTATGAGTTGTGGGTGCTGCAACGACGCCCCAGTACGCTCTCCACGATCACGATCGTGGTGCTCGCGGTGTTCCTGTGGACCTCTGCGTCGGCCTTCTTGGCCAATGCCCGGATCCGGGAGCGACTGCCCCGTCTGGTCGCGCGGGCCATGGCCCGCCGAGCGGTGCTGGTGGAGCAGAGCACGTCTCTGGCCGAAGCGATCCGGCTGGCCCAGGTAGATCAGGCCGGAAGCATCATCACCTGCGACGCCACCGGCGCACCGGTCGGAGTGGTCAAGGAGGCCGCGCTGGTAGCGGTCCCCGACGTTCGGCGGGCCTGGGTCCCCGTCTCCTCGGTCGCGCGCAGTCTGGATCAGGGGCTGATTCTGCCGGCAGATATCTCCGGTGAGGCACTGGTACTGGCCTTGTCTCGCCGTCCCGCCTCGGAGTACCTGCTGGTGGAGGCGGACGGTTCCCTGCTGGGCGTGCTCGTCACTGCCGACGTCGATCAGGCATTCCGGGAGGCGCACAACTAGGATCCCGCAGGTGACCGAGTCTTCTCCCGCCCTCCCATCCGGCCTCCCCGACGTAGCCTCAGAGGCATGGTCGGGTGTGCACCGCGGCGTGCTGCGTGCCGGCGAATGGGTCCGTCTGCTGGATCAGAAGGGTCGCAAGCACAATTTCGAGCTCGTCTCGGGCAAGAGGTTCTTCTCCAACAAGGGCCACCTCGATCACGACGATCTGATCGGGCGCGAAGAAGGCTTCACCATCGTCTCCTCGGCTGGCGGGGAGTACCTCGTCTTCCGTCCGCTGCTCAGCGAGTTCGTGGTCTCGATGCCCCGAGGCGCCGCCGTCGTCTACCCGAAGGACGCCGCCCAGATCGTGGCGATGGCCGACATCTTCCCCGGGGCCACGGTGATCGAGGCCGGGGTCGGCTCCGGTGCGCTGACCTGCTCCCTGCTGCGGGCGGTCGGGATCCACGGTCGGGTGCTCTCGTGGGAACGTCGCGAGGAGTTCGCCGACGTCGCCCGCCGCAACGTGACCCAGTTCTTCTCAGGTGAACACCCTGCCTGGGAACTCCAACTGGGGGATCTGTCCGAGGCACTGCCGGCCTCGGGCGAGCGCGCTGACCGGGTGATCCTCGACATGCTGGCGCCCTGGGAGTGTGTCGATGCCGTGGCCGAGGCACTCGTCCCCGGTGGCATCGTCTGCGTCTACGTCGCCACCACGACCCAATTGAGCCGGGTGGTCGAGACGCTCCGGGTGCATGGCGGATTCACCGAACCACAGGCCTGGGAATCACTGGTGAGGGATTGGCATGTGGAAGGACTCGCGGTCCGACCCGGGCACAAGATGATCGGTCACACCGCGTTCCTGGTCACGGCTCGCCGGATGGCGCCGGGACAGCGGCCACCGTTGAAGAGGCGTCGCCCGGCGCCCGGTGCCTACGGTCCGGACTACTCCGGCCCGCGACCCGCCGACATCCCGCCGTACACGGCCGAGGACGAGTAGCGCGCGTTTCCTCTGTGCTCGGGGCCTCCGCATGGGTAGGGTCCCAGTCAGGAGGTGACGCACATGTCCGAGTTCGGATCCGAAGCACCCCGTGCCCGTAGTGCCGAGGAGGTGGCCGGCTCCCTGGAGCGCAGGCTCTTGGAGAGTCAGCGCTCCGTGGCCACACTGAGTGCTCAGAACGAAAGACTCACCAGCACCCTGAGGGGGGCCCGCGACCAGATCACGTCGTTGCGCGACGAGATCGACAAATTGGCCCAGCCTCCGGCGGGCTTCGGCACGTTCCTCCAAGGCAACGAAGACGAGACCGTGGACGTGGTGAGCCAGGGCCGTAAGTTGCGGGTCACGGTGAGCCCGGCGGTCGATCGCGACTCACTGAAGCCCGGCCAGGAAGTCCTCCTGAACGAGGCGTTGAACGTCATCGCCGCCCACGGCTGGGAGAAGGTCGGCGAAGTGGTCATGCTCAAGGAGCTGCTGGCCGACGGCGAACGTGCCCTGGTGATCGGTACCGCCGACGACGAGCGGGTGGTCCGACTGGCCGACCCGTTGCTGAGCGAGAGGTGTCGGGTGGGTGACTCACTGCTCGTCGACTCCCGTACCGGCTACGCCTACGAGAAGGTGCCCAAGAGCGAGGTCGAGGAGCTCGTTCTCGAAGAGGTACCCGACATCGACTACGCCTCGATCGGTGGACTGGCCGCACAGATCGACGCCATCCAAGACGCGGTGGAACTGCCGTACCTCCATCCCGAGCTGTTCATCGAGCACGAGCTGAAGGCACCCAAGGGAGTCCTGCTCTACGGCCCTCCAGGCTGCGGCAAGACCCTCATCGCCAAGGCGGTGGCCAACTCGTTGGCCAAGAAGGTGGCGGCCCGTACCGGCGCCGAGGGCAAGTCGTACTTCTTGAATATCAAGGGCCCCGAGCTGCTGAACAAATACGTGGGGGAGACCGAACGGCACATCCGATTGGTTTTCCAGCGCGCCAGGGAGAAGGCCTCGGACGGAACGCCGGTGATCGTGTTCTTCGATGAGATGGACTCTTTGTTCCGGACCCGTGGCTCCGGTGTCTCCTCCGACGTCGAGAACACCATCGTGCCTCAGCTGCTGAGTGAGATCGACGGCGTCGAACTGCTCGAGAACGTGTTGGTGATCGGCGCCTCGAACCGTGAGGACATGATCGACCCCGCGATCCTGCGACCGGGCCGGTTGGATGTGAAGATCAAGATCGAGCGTCCCGATGCCGAATCCGCCCGCGACATCTTCTCCAAGTACCTCACCGCGTCGCTGCCGCTGCACCCCGATGACTTGGCGGAGTTCGATGGTGATCGTGCCGCCTGCGTGGCCGGGATGATCCGTACCACCGTGGAGCGGATGTATGCCGACACCGAGGAGAATCGATTCCTCGAGGTCACCTATGCCGACGGGGACAAGGAGATCTTGCACTTCAAGGACTTCAACTCCGGGGCGATGATCCAGAATATCGTCGACCGGGCCAAGAAGATGGCGATCAAGGATCTGCTCGAAGTCGGACAGCGAGGACTCCGGGTGCAACACCTGCTGCAGGCCTGTGCCGATGAGTTCAAGGAGAACGAGGACCTGCCCAACACCACGAACCCGGACGACTGGGCGCGGATCTCGGGCAAGAAGGGCGAACGGATCGTCTTCATCCGCACGCTGGTCACCGGCAAGCAGGGCACCGAGCCCGGGCGCTCCATCGACACCGTCACCAACACCGGTCAGTACCTGTGACCACCCGCTGATGAGGCAGTGATGTGCCTCATCAGCGGGCTAGGCTCATCCCATGACG
This sequence comes from uncultured Nocardioides sp., assembly GCA_964396585.1. Taxonomy (GTDB): domain Bacteria; phylum Actinomycetota; class Actinomycetes; order Propionibacteriales; family Nocardioidaceae; genus Nocardioides. The sequence continues at coordinate 8,817 of CAYNFY010000043.1, read as the reverse complement.
GTTCGACGGGTGATGGGTACCGAGATCGAGTACGGCATCTCGAATCCGGGAGATCCCGGAGCCAATCCGGTGCTGATGTCCTCCCAGGTCGTCAATGCCTACGCGGCCAGTAGCCTGCGCTCACGGCGCGCACGTTGGGACTACGAAGAGGAATCACCGCTGCGGGACGCCCGAGGCTTCGACCTCTCCCGGACCGTGGCCGACCCGTCGCTGCTCACCGACGATGACCCGAGTACCGCCAACCTGGTCCTCACCAACGGGGCTCGGCTCTATGTCGACCATGCCCACCCCGAGTACGCCTCGCCGGAGGTGACCAACCCACTCGATGTGGTGCGTTGGGAGAAGGCAGGCGAGCAGGTGATGCTGGACGCCGCTCGTCGGCACGGTGCTCAGCCCGGGATGTCGCCGATCCTGCTGTACAAGAACAACACCGACAACAAGGGTGCCGCCTACGGTGCCCACGAGAACTACCTGATGTCGCGCGCGACCCCGTTCAACCGGATCGTGCGGGACCTCACCCCGTTCTTCGTCACCCGCCAGGTGTTCACCGGGTCGGGCCGGGTCGGGATCGGTCAGGCCGGCCGGGAGCACGGCTTCCAGCTCAGTCAACGAGCCGACTTCTTCGAGACCGAGGTCGGCCTCGAAACCACTCTGAAGCGCCCCATCATCAATACCCGCGACGAGCCGCACGCGACACCCGAGACACATCGGCGACTGCACGTGATCGTGGGGGACGCGAATCTCGCCGAGGTCGCCATCTATCTCAAAGCGGGAACCACCGCTCTGGTCCTGGACCTGATCGAGGCCGATGCGATCGGTCAGGATCTCTCCGTTCTGCGCCCGGTCGCGAGCCTGCACCAGGTGTCCCACGACCCCACCCTCAGTCATCGACTCGAGCTCGCGGACGGCCGCACGCTGACCGCGCTCCAGGTGCAGTGGGAGTACCTGACCGCGGCGCGCAAGCACGTCGAGAACCGTCTCGGATCCGATGCCGACGAGCAGACCCTCGACGTACTCGAACGCTGGGAGTCGGTACTGACCCGGCTGGAACGCGACCCGGCCGAGTGCGCCGCGGAACTGGACTGGGTGGCCAAGTGGCAACTGCTCCAGCGCTATCGCGAGCGAGACGGAATCGACTGGGACCACCCGAAGCTGCAGCTGGTGGATCTGCAGTACTCCGACCTGCGTCCGGAGAAGGGGCTCTACCACCGGTTGTTGGCGGCCGGCCGGATGACCCGCCTGGTGGCGCAGTCCGAGATCGACACGGCGATGACGGAGCCCCCTACCGACACCCGAGCCTATTTCCGTGGGCGCTGTCTGCAGCAGTATCCCGATACGGTGCAGGCGGCGTCGTGGGACTCGGTCATCTTCGACGTACCGGGCCAGTCCTCGCTGCAACGAGTGCCCACCCCCGAGCCCCTGCGCGGAACCCGCGAGCACGTGGGTCGCCTGCTCGACGAACACCCCACCGCGGAGGGACTGCTGGCAGCACTGGCGCGTTGATCCCTCCGCTTGCGGGGAGTTGAGGGATATGGTCTGGACATGGCCCAGGAGCAGAAGCAGCCGCGGAAGGCGAACGAGGCAGAAGAGGCGCCCCAGGACCTCAGTGAGACCAACCTCGCCGAGCGCAAAGAATCCCTCGACCACGACATCGACGACATCCTGGACGAGATCGACGACGTCTTGGAGACGAATGCGGAGGACTTCGTGAAGTCCTTCGTGCAGAAGGGTGGACAGTGACCCACAGCCCCAGACTGCCGGCCGCGTACCTGGCGCCCGGCACCTCCTCGTTCGCGGACTTCGTGGCCAGTCAGGCCCCGGAACTACTGCCCGCTCGTCGGCACCTGCCCGCCGCCGGCGAGATGGGTGATCTGGCGCCGCACGGGACCACGATCGTCACCGCCACCTTCGAAGGCGGGGTGGTGATGGCGGGGGACCGGCGCGCCACGATGGGCAACCTGATCGCCCAGCGCGACATCCAGAAGGTGTTCCCCGCCGACGAGTTCTCCTGCGTCGGAATCGCCGGGACCGCCGGTCTGGCTGTCGAGATGGTGCGGCTGTTCCAGGTCGAACTTGAGCATTACGAGAAGATCGAGGGCATGTCGCTGTCGATGGACGGTAAGTCCAACCGGCTCGCGGCCCTGATCCGACAGAATCTCGGGTTGGCCATGCAGGGACTCTCGGTGGTGCCGCTCTTCGCCGGATGGGACCAACGGGCCGGCACCGGGCGGATCTTCTCCTACGACGTCACCGGCGGTCGCTACGAGGAGACCGGGTTCCACTCGGTGGGAAGCGGCTCGATGTTCGCCCGCGGCTCGCTCAAGAAGCTCTACCGACCCGACCTCAATGCGTCCGCGATCGTCGATGTGGTGGTTCAGGCTCTCTACGACGCCGCCGACGACGACTCCGCAACGGGTGGGCCGGACCTGACCCGTCGGATCTTCCCGGTGGTGCACGTGATCACCCCGGACGGCGGTCACCGGATTCCCGACGCAGAGGTGGGCGAGGTGGCCGACCGGGTGGTCTCGGGCCGGATGCGGTCACCCAACGGCCCGCTGGCGCCGCTTGACTCCACCGAACAGCACCGCGAGGACCCCGCATGAACACCCCACGCTGTTCTTCTCCTCCGCTTCGCTCCACCGAACAACACCGCGAGGACCCCGCATGAGCGCCCAGTTCTATGTCTCGCCCGAGCAGCTCATGAAGGACCGGGCCGACTTCGCCCGCAAGGGCATCGCCCGAGGTCGGTCCGTGGTCACTCTGCGCTACGCGGACGGCATCCTGTTCGTTGCTGAGAACCCCTCGCAGGCCCTGCACAAGATCTCGGAGATCTACGACCGGATCGCGTTCGCGGCGGTGGGCCGCTACAACGAGTTCGAGAACCTGAGGATCGCCGGGGTCCGGCTCGCCGACATGCGCGGCTATTCCTACGACCGGCGAGACGTGACCGGACGAAGCCTGGCGAACGCCTATGCCCAGACCCTGGGAGGCATCTTCTCCTCAGGAGCCGAGAAGCCCTACGAAGTGGAACTGTTCGTGGCCGAGGTCGGCGACCGACCCGAGGACGACCAGATCTATCGGCTCACCTACGACGGTCAGGTCGCCGATCAGCAGGGCTATGCGGTGATGGGTGGTGACGCGGAGACCCCGGCCGCGTACCTCGCCGAGCACTACGTAGCGGGTTCCGACCTCGACACCGCGGTGCGGACCGCGGTGGCGGCGCTGGGCCACGGCACCAAGGACGATCGGGAGATCCCCGCGGCCGACTTGGAGATCGCGGTGCTGGACCGCACCCGCAAGCAACCCCGCAAGTTCCGCCGGATCCGTGAGGACCGGCTCGAGCAGATGAGGTAGAGACATGGACAGGCGGATCTTCGGAATCGAGAACGAGTACGGCGTCACCTGCACGTTCGAGGGACAACGCCGCCTGTCACCCGACGAGGTCGCCCGCTACCTGTTCCGCAAGGTGGTCACCTGGGGACGTTCGAGCAATGTGTTCCTACGTAATGGGGCCCGGCTCTATCTCGATGTCGGCTCCCACCCCGAGTACGCGACACCGGAATGTGACGACCTGGTCGAGCTGGTCACCCACGACAAGGCGGGGGAGCGGATCCTGGAGGGGCTCCAGGTGGACGCCGAGCAGCGGCTGCGCGAGGAGGGGATCTCGGGCGACGTCTACCTGTTCAAGAACAACACCGACTCCGCCGGAAACTCCTACGGATGTCACGAGAACTATCTCGTCGGCCGGGCCCGTGAGTTCTCCACGATCTCCGAAGTGTTGCTTCCGTTCCTGGTCACCCGGCAGGTGCTCGTCGGGGCCGGAAAGGTGATCCAGACGCCGCGAGGTGCGACCTACTCCGTCAGCCAGCGTGCCGAGCACATCTGGGAGGGAGTCTCCAGCGCCACCACCCGGTCGCGGCCGATCATCAACACCCGCGATGAACCACACGCGGACGCTGAGCGGTTCCGGCGGCTGCACGTGATCGTCGGGGACTCGAATATGTCGGAGTCGACCATGCTGCTGAAGTTGGGCGCCACCGATCTGGTGTTGAAGATGATCGAGGCGGACGTGGTGATGCGCGATCTCACCCTGGAGAACCCGATCCGCGCCATTCGCGAGATCTCGCACGACCTGACCGGCAAGGTCCGGATTCGGCTGGCCAACGGACGCGAGGCCAGTGCCCTGGAGATCCAGGCCGAGTATCTGGCCAAGGTGCGGGACTACGTGGACGCCCAAGGCCCTCGTTCGGCAACCACCGAACGCGTTCTCGACCTGTGGGAGCGCACCCTCAAGGCGGTGGACAGCGACGATTGGGGCCTGATCGAGCGAGAGATCGACTGGGTCATCAAATGGAAGCTCATCGACCGCTACCGCGCCAAGCACAACCTCGGCCTGGCCGACCCACGGGTCGCACAGTTGGATCTTGCCTACCACGACATCAATCGCGACCGGGGTCTGTACTACCTGCTCGAACGGCGCGGTGCCGTGGAGCGGGTCTGTACCGAGAAGGACATCACCGTGGCGCAGGCCCTCCCACCGCAGACCACCCGGGCCAAATTGCGCGGCGACTTCATCGCCGCCGCGCAACAGCACCGCCGGGACTTCACGGTGGACTGGGTGCACCTCAAGCTCAACGACCAGGCGCAGCGCACCGTGTTGTGCAAGGACCCGTTCGCCTCGGTCGATGAGCGGGTACAGCGGTTGATCGACTCGATGTAGACCCCTCTGAGGCGTTCAGACCCACCAGTTTCCGGGTCATTCGGGCGGCGGCTGGCCCGGCTAGGTAGTCTCTGACCCGACCCGCTTCCCGCCGATGAAGGTGCAACTCGTGACCCGTCGTGTCCTCGCCACAGTGATGGCGTCCCTCCTGCTGTTCGTCGCCGGGTGCGGCTCCGACAGTGGATCCGCGTCTGAGAACCTGGACCTGAAGGTGAACGGTGCGTTCGATACCGCGCCCACCTTCTCGTTCGACAAGGACTTCCACGCCACCGATCTCAAGACGAAGGTCCTCGTCGAGGGCAAGGGCGAGGCGGTGAAACCAACCGACAGCGTCGAGCTCAAGTTCGCGATCGGCGACCCGTTGAGTCCCGACGGCCTTGCCTACGACGGGTTCAGCGGTGGCGGGATGCAGCTGACCGACAGCACGGACCTCTGGCCCGGATTCCGGGAGGTCTTCAAGGGACGAACCTACGGCAGCCGGCTCCTGGTGACCGGCTCCGCCCAGAAGGTCTTCCAAGAGGGCGGTGTCCCGGACTACGGCGTCGGGAACAAGGACTCCGTGGCGCTGGTGATCGACATCGGCAACAAGTTCACCGTACCGATCACCGAGAAGCACCCCGAGGTACTGCCCGGCATCGTGGAGAAGGGCGGCAAGGTGACCGGACTGGACTTCGCCGGAGTGAAGAAGCCGAAGGCCAAGTGGCCGGTGGCCCGCAAGGTCGTCAAGCAGGGCGCCGGCGAGACCATCACGAAGGACATGACGGTCACGGTGAACTACTACGGCGCCGTGTACGGGAGCAAGAAGGCGTTCGACGAGAGCTACAGCAAGGAACCTGCCACGTTCGAGCTCGGCAGGGTCGTCCCCGGCTGGACCTGGGGTCTGGACGGAATGAAGGTCGGCTCTCGAGTGCTGCTGGCCATCCCGCCCCGGTTCGGCTACGGCGACGAGGGACAGAAGGGCATCCCGGCCAACAGCACCCTGTACTTCGTGATCGACATCGAGTCGGCCACCACCGACGCACCCGCGCAGTGATGCCTCGACCGGCGGCCTGATGGTGGCGGACTCTCGGGTAAGCGGGCCGACCCGCAAAAGCGAACGACTGCTCAATCTGCTCATCATGCTGCTGGTTCAGACCCGTGCGGTGCCCAAGTACCGGATCAGATCCGCCCTCTACCCCGGGTCGGGAGTGGAAGCCTTCGAGAAGATGTTCGAGCGCGACAAGGAGGAACTACGCGCCCTGGGCATCCCGATCGAGGTAGTCACCACCGATCCGCTGTTCGATGAGCCCGGGTACCGGATCAACGAAGAGCAACTGCGTCTTCCCGACGTGCATCTCGAGCCGGACGAGGCGGCCATCCTGGCCGTCGCCGGCCGTGCCTGGCAGAACGCCCGGCTCTCGGAGCGGACTCGAGAGGGGCTGCGCAAGCTCGCTGCGCTGGGGGTGCCCTTCGATGAGGACGAGCTCGACGTGGCCGCGCCTCGAGCGGTCCCGGACGAGCCCGGTTTCGTGGAGTTCTGGGAGGCCGCCCAGAACCGAGTACCGATCGGGTTCGACTATCGCCGCCCCGGGGGCGAGGTCACCCGTCGGCGCGTGCAGCCGTGGGGCGTGGTGCGCAGCAGCGGACGCTGGTACCTGGTGGCCCACGATCTCGACCGAGACGCCCGCCGCACTTTCCGGATCAGCCGGGTCATCGGAGTTCCGCAGGCCGAGGGTGTGGCCGGCGCCTACCAGGTCCCCGACGACGTCGACGTCAGAACGGTGGCCGAGCGACTGGTGCCGCCCGCTCCGGACGTCCGGGCGGTGCTGCTGGTCCGCCCGGGCCGAGGCCACGGGCTCCGTCAGCGTGCGGACAGCATCGAATCAGGGGTCGCGGGCCCGGACGGGCAGGACTGGGATCGGCTCAGATTGACCGTTCGCGGCAACCAGGTGGTCGACGAGATCCTCGGGTACGGACCGGATGCCGTGCTGCTGGAACCGACCACCCTGCGTGCCGAGCTCGTCACCCGGCTCCATGAGCAACACTCCCGCCTGTTCGGAGGTGCCACCCGATGATCGCCAGCAGCACCCCGGTCGGGGCCGCCGCCCAGGTGGCCCGGCTGTTGCGGCTGGTGCCGCTCCTGCACGGGCACTCACAGGTCAGGGTCTCCGAGGCCGCCGAGTTGCTGGAGGTGACACCCCGACAGGTGGTCCGAGACCTCAGGGTCCTCTTCATGTGTGGGCTCCCGGGCGGCTACCCCGATGACCTCATCGACGTGGACCTGGACGCCCTCGAGGGTCCGCACGCGGACGGAGTGATCAGGGTCTCCAACGCCGAGTACCTGGCCCGCCCGCTCCGGCTGAGCACCCTGGAGACGGGGGCATTGGTTCTGGCGCTGCGCTCCCTGCGCAGCCATGGTGACCCCGCAACCCACGAGGTTGTGGCTCGCACGGTGGAGAAGCTGACCCGAGCCACCGGCATAGCCGAGACCCCGGTCGCGTTCAGCGACGAACCGGATCCGGTGGCCGGACTGGTAGGGAGACTGCAGCACGCTCTCGCCGGGGACCGGCAGGTGCGCATCGTGTATTGGGTGCCCAGCCGCGACGAGGAGAGCGAACGCGTGGTCGACCCGTTCGCGGTGGAACGGCACAACGGGGCCGACTACCTCAAGGGATGGTGCCACCAGGCCGGAGCCGAGCGTTCCTTCCGACTCGACCGGATCCACCGGATCACCGAGTTGGACAGCCGTCGTGAAGTGACGTCACCCACTCCGTCGACTTCCCCGCCTGACGGGGAAGCGAGTGGTCGACGCGCCGATCCGACTCCGGTCACGCTGCGCCTGGCGCCACCGGCACACTGGGTCGCGGACTACTACCGGACGACGGCTCGGAATCTGCTGGGGGATGGTTCCCTGGAGATCAGCCTGGAGGTCTGGGAGTCACAGTGGCTGGAGCGACTACTCCTCCGGCTGGCTCCGCATGTGCGTGCGGTCACCCCCGAGGCCCTCGGTCGGCAACTCGCCGATCGCACCCTGGCCACCCTGGCTTTGTACCCCGATGCCTAGACTTGGCCATCTAAGCCGAAGTCGCTTCCCGATCTGACTGGAGAACCACATGCTCGTGCCGATGCTCGGTATGCCGCAGGGCGCCGAATGGCTGGTCATCTTGGCCATCGTGGTGCTCGTCTTCGGTGCCGCCAAGCTGCCGGACCTGGCACGCAGCAGCGGTCAGGCGTTACGGATCTTCAAGTCCGAGACCAAGGAGTTGAAGAAGGACGACGACGGAGACGGGTCGGACCCCGAGGAACCGCGTCCGACCGATCCCCGCAACGACGTCTGACGACGCCGAGCACGACTAAGAGTCCGTGTCCCTCGTCGGCATCGTCGGCCTGTTCAGCGGCAGGCCACATCATCCGACCGGCGCTGACGGCCGGATGGTCCTATCGGACCACTTCCGGGAGTTCCGGGCGCGACTGCTGCGCTCGTTGCTGGTGTTTGCGGTGCTCTTCACCATCGGCCTCTTCTTCTTCGACCACCTCTTCGACTTCGTCTACGGTCCGATGGATCAGGCCCGGCAGAATCTGAGCAACAAGAACCAGGTGCTGTCTACCGAGGGCATCGGCGGACCGCTGATGATGCACCTCAAGCTTGCCGGCTTCGCGGCGTTGGTGGTGAGCGCACCGTATTGGCTCTATCAGATCTGGGCCTTCGTGATGCCCGGGCTCCATGCTCAGGAGAAGAGCTGGACCCGGATCTTCGTCGTAGTGGCGGGCCCGTTGTTCGGTGCCGGTGTCCTGCTGGGGTACTTCACGTTCCCCAAGGCGATCGAGGTGTTGCTGAGTTTCAACCCGGACGGCCTGACCAATATCACCAACTTCGACTCCTACCTGTCCTTCTTCACTCGGACCATGTTCGTCTTCGGGATCGCCTTCCAGATCCCCGTCTTCGTGGTGCTGCTCAATCTGGCCGGCGTGGTCAAGGGCAAGCAGCTGGCCCGGTACCGGCCCTGGATCATCGTGGGCTCCTTCGTGTTCGCGGCGGTGGCCACCCCCTCGACCGACCCCTTCACGATGTCCTTCATGGCGGTGCCGATGGTGCTGTTGTTCTTCGTCTCCGAGGC
>CAYNFY010000042.1:0-32540 GCA_964396585.1 uncultured Nocardioides sp. | reverse complement strand
GCACCGAGCAGTAGCACGCCGAAGCCGAGGCTGGTCTCACCGAAGATGATGTTGTCGAAGGGGAATCCACCGGCTGCCAGCGGCCAGGTGAGGGTCATGTGTAGACCGGTCGCGGTCAGGACCGACCCCAGGATCCCGAAGTTGACCGCCCAACCCTCTGCCGAGACCTCACCGGGCTCCTTGAGCAGTTGGCGCCCGAACATGACCAGTCCGATCAGACCGGCGCCGACGGCGACGGCCATGATGGTGTTGTACGTGGGCATGGTGGCCCAGTCGATCTTGAGGCCCTCTGCGGCCACAAGGAGTGTCTGCGACGTCATCGTGTTCACCTCGTTGTGATGGGGGCCGGGAGTGACCCTCACCCACGTCAACCTATACGGGTGTATAGATATTCCGATGGAGGCACCAGTGGTGGATCAGCGACCCGGAACACGTCAGGCGCGCCGTGCCGCCCGAGTCGAGACGATGACCCAGGCGGCCGCCCATCTGCTCATCCATGAAGGTCCCGAGGCAATCACTCATCGCCGGGTCGCCACGGCCTCCGGAGTGCCGCAGGGGTCGGCCAACTACTACTTCCCGACCCGGGCCGAGCTGTATGCCGCAGCCGTTGCCCGGGCCGAGGACCTGAGAGGCGAGGGCGCGGTCGCGCTGGCGGAGTCCCTGCCGGTGCGGCACCGCGCGGCGGATGCCACGGCCCGGCTGCTGCTGGAGGCGCTGTACGCCCCCGGGCTCGACTCTGAGGTGGTCTCCCGGCGGTTGCGCCCGATGCTCGCGGCGAGCACCGATCCCGAGTTGGCGCCGATCATGGCAGCCTCGCGTCCACGTCTGATCGGGGCTCTGGGGGAGGTGTTGCGGCGCAGTGGCTGGGAGGCGGTGGCAGGCAGCGCCGATCTGGAGCTACTGGCCCGGATCGCCGACGCCACGCTGCTGCATGGGGCGGCGTTGGGAGACCCGGATCCGGTGCAGGACGCGCAGAGTGCATTGACCCGGGTGCTTGAGCTGATCGGCCGGGAGCCGAGCGGCTGACCGGGCCGCGCGCTGGGCCGGTCAGTCGATGATCCCCGCGGCCCGGGCCGGCTCGGCATAGGCCTGGGCCAGGGTGGCCGTCGTGTAATGGGCGTTGAGTCCACTGGGGTTGGGAACCACCCACACCCGGGTAGCTCCCCATCGTTCGGCCTGCTCACCGACCTGTGCCTTGCGATCGCCGAATGCCTGTCGCCATGAGGTGATCCCGGCCATCGCCAGTACCGTCGGCTGTACCCGGGCGACCAGGGCCCGTAGCTGTTCCCCACCGAGCCGCAGTTCCTCGACACTCAGTTCGTCGGCACGGGCGGTCGCCCGGTGCACGAGATTGGTGATTCCGATCCCTCGGTGAACCAGGTAGTCCCGGTCCGCGGCGGTCATCCCCGCGGCCGGGTCGATCGCCCGGTCGATGATTCCGGCTTCCTGTAGGGCGGGGTAGAACCGATTGCCCGGATGCGCGAAGTGGGTCTGGGTGGCTGCGGTCCACAGCCCAGGATTGATGCCGACGAAGAGCAGTCGCGGATCGTTCCCGACCAGATCGGGGACCATGGCATCTCGGAACGACTCCAGTTCGGCGCGAGTGAAGGAAGTCACCCGGGTGAGGGTACTGGGCGGTGCGATCTTCCTGATGCCCAGCGCGGCAGGAGCCTGGGGTCGGCGCCGGGTCAACGACGGGCGAAGAGCCCCAGTCCGTTGGGTACCAGACGCTGGCTGCCGTCCGAGGGCACATTGCGCACGGTCCGGATTCCCTTGCGGTTGGGGGTGATCAGGGTCGAGGAGCCGCCGCCGTCCAGGTTCAGGGCGTTGTCGGCCCCCAACTCGCTCATCAAGTTCGCCAACTCGACCATCGTGCTGCCGCGACTGGCGGCACTGCGGCCGTCGACCACGACCAGGAACAGCCTCTTGTTGACCGAGTCGATCCCGACCGCGGTACGCGGGTGCATGATGGTGTCGTCGATCACCGCGCGCTGACCGTTGACGAGCAGCGGTCGGTCTCCGCCGATCGCCATCGCGGGCCGCCCGGCCAGGTGAAAGCCCACTTTGACCCTGCGGCCCTTCTTCAGCCGTTTGACCAGCTTGGCCGAGGAGCCCACCGCGACCAGTACCCTGCCGCGGATCCGTACGCCGGTACTGGGCCGCCGGTTGGCCACCACCCGACCACCGCGGATCACGACCTCCCGGGCCCATCGGTGTCCCGGATTGACCCGGTTGCCGCTGGTCGTACCCCAGGCGGCCGTGTAGATCCCGATCCCATGCGGATTGATCTCGGGTGAGTTCACATTGGTGATCGGTATCCGGGGCCGGCCCTTGATCTTCGCCACCAGAGGCAGCTGGCCGATCCGGTAGCGGCCGCCTACCTGGTAGAAGGCGTTGTTCCACCCCGCGACCCGTCCCTGCAGCATGCCGACCTTGCGGCGAGCGCTCGACCCGAGGGCAGCACCGGTGTCCGAGATGTCGAAGAAGTCGCCGTTGACCCCGACCAGTGCACCCGAGGAATGCACCATCCGACCGACCGTGTTGCGGCTCAGCAGGGTCGGGTTGGTCAGTAGATCGGCCCGGATCGACTTCTTGCGGAGGTTCGTGGTGACCACATGGATCCGGGCTCGTCCTCGTTGATCCGTGCGGGTCCAGCCTCGGTACGTGGTGCCGGCCGCGATCCGCCAACTCCGCACGCGGCTGTCCACCGCAATGACATCGGCACGCCCCATCGGCACGCTGGGGGCGATCCAGCCGGGTGCGCGGTCCGAGGTCTGTGCGCTGCCGGTACCGAGTGGTCCGGTGGGCACCACTGAGGTGCGGTAGCGGGGACTGGGGTCGGCCGCTCCGGTGGGACTCGCGGCCGGGGCGGGGCTCGCCAGCCCGCCCGCCACCACGACGGCGGTGACGAGAACCCCGGTACCGGCTCGCAGGCGACGGGCGGGCGCGGTGCTAGTCGGGGGCATGGGTCCACTCTAGGCAGCGGGTATCCGCGCTGCCCGTGCCGATCTGGAACGGAAGGTATTCATTCCGGCGCGCTGCCCCGTGAGCACTTCGGAGCCGGGCGGCTCTCTGGCGACTAGGGTGCGGTGCGTGGAGCCGACGTGGAACACCCTCGTGGTGGGGGACAACCTGCTCGTGCTCCCGATCCTGGCCGAGGAATCGATCGACCTCGTCTACCTGGACCCGCCCTACAACACCGGCAACGGGTTCGCCTACGCCGACAGATTCCGCCCGGCCGACGGTCGACGGGCGGGGCGGCACACCGCCTGGCTGGAGATGATGCGCCCCCGGCTGGTCCAGGCGCATCGGCTGATGACGATGCGGGGAGCTCTCTTCTGCTCGATCGACGACAACGAGGTGGCCTACCTGCGGTTGCTGCTCGACGAGATCTTCGGTGAGCAGAACTTCGTGGCGCAGCTGGTGGTGAATCTCAACCCGAAGGGTCGCCAGCTGGGGGCAGGTTTCGCCACCAGTCACGAGTATGTGCTCGTCTACGCGCGGTCCCGGGCCGAGTGTGCCTTGGATGCGACGAGTACCGAGGGCATCGATCCCGCGGACTTCCCGCTCACGGCACCGGACGGACGCGCCTACCGGCATCTGCCGCTACGTAACACCAACAAGAAGTTCAATCCCACCACGGCTCCGACCCTGCACTACCCGTTATATGGGGACCCCGAGTCGGGCCGGGTGGCGACGGACCCATTCGACGGAGCGGAGCAGATCACCCCGGTCTTCGGTGACGGGGCACCTGCGGTGTGGCGCTGGTCGGCTCCGCTGGTCATGCAGCGCCCCGACGATCTCGTCTGCCGCCGGATCCGAGGCCGCAGGGGTCCCAGGGTCGACCTGTTCCAGAAGGACTGGCTGCATCCGGAACGTCGCAAGAAACTGCGCACCGTATGGACCAGCGACGAGGTGGGGTCCACCGACACCGCCGCGGCCGAACTGAAGGCGCTGATCGGGTCGGCCTTCGAGAGTCCCAAACCGACCGGACTGCTGCGTCGGATCATCGCCACGATGCCTTCCGACGCGAGGGTGCTGGACTGCTTCGCCGGATCTGGCACGACCGGACACGCGGTGGCACTGCTCAACGCCGCCGATGGCGGTACCCGGCACTGCCTGAGTATCAATATCGACGAGCCCACTCGGTCCGGCTCCCGGGCGGATGCCGCCGGGTTCGCACTCGTCAGTGATGTGACCCGGGCCAGACTGGAGGCGGTGGCCGACACGATCGGCGGTCGGCTGGAGGTCCTTACCGCCGCGGATCCGGCCTCTGTAACGTCTCCGCACGTTGAGATATCTCGGATTGTGACGTGACTGAGCACTAGTGGCGCGTTTCAAAAATTCCTGGACGGTTGGACGCCGCCATGGCACGCACCTCGCTGCGTTGGCACTGCTCGTATTACACCCGGTAGGACGTTCGCAGAGCCGCCTTGCGATGCACGCACCCTGACGACGCCAACCCATCCGGAATTTTAGATCCTCGCCACTAGCGGCTCGGGTGGATTCTGCGACCATGGAGCCATGCCGGACGGCCCAGTCATTCCCGAGGTCCGCGAACTCAATCTGACGCTCGATCTGTGTCTGCGCATCGGTGAGGTGCTGATCTCGTCGGGTGCCGGAGCGGCCGACGTCGTCGCCTCGATGCAGGCGGTGGCGCTGCACCTGGGGGTCCAGCGCCCCGAGATCGACGTGACCTTCACCGCCTTGTCGATGAGCTACTCCTACGATGCCGAGCAGATGCCGTTGATGATGGTGCGGCACGTCAAACAGCGAGACCTCGACTATGAGGACCTGACCCTGGTCAACGAGCTGGTGCTCGACGTCATCAAGGGCCGGACCGATCTCTACCTGGCTCGCAGCCGGATGGCCACCATCGTGTCCACGGCACACTCGATGCCGCGCTGGGGCGTCACCCTGGGCAACGGCGTGATGTGTGGCGCGGTGGCGTTCTTCCTGGGCGGCGGACCGGTGGTCACCGGCATCGCATTCGTGGCGGCGATGGTCATCGACCGGGTACAACTGCTGCTGCACAGACTGCGACTACCGGCCTTCTATGTGCAGGTCGCGGGTGGTGCGGTGGCCACCGCTTTCGCGGTCGCCGCGGCCGCCTCTCACCTCGACGTCGACCCGTCCTTGGTGGTCACCTCGAATATCGTCGGGCTACTCGCGGGGATCGGCTTCATGGGTGCCCTGCAGGACGCGCTAACCGGGTTCTATGTCACCGCGACCGCCCGGATGCTGGAGGCGCTACTCGCCACGGCGGGGATCATCGCCGGGGTCAGCGGCGGGCTCGGCGTGGCCGACGTGCTCGGCCTCGAGATCGGGCATCTGGAACCAGGCCGTACCGGGTGGGAGGAGATGCCCGTGCTGGCGCTAGGGGCCGCTGTCTGTGCCGCGGCGTTCGCGGTCGCGGTCTATTCGCCGCGCCGCGCGGTTCTGCCGGTGGCGGTGATCGCGATGGCGGCCGCCTGCATCGACCGGTTGGTCGCCGATGTGGGGATGTCGCGGGCCTGGGGCGCCGGGGCGGCGGCCCTGGCCATCGGCCTGGTGGCCTATGCGGTGGCTGGGCGGGTTCGGGTCCCACCCCTGGTGATCGTGGTCCCCGCGGTGGTGCCGCTGCTGCCCGGGCTGTCGATCTATCGGGGCCTTTCGCTGCTCAGCGAGGGCGGCCAGAACAGCACCGCGGCCGGGCTGTTGGCCATGATGACGGCCGCCTCGGTCGCGATCGCCCTCGCTTCCGGAGTGATTCTGGGGGAGTGGGTGGCTCAACCCCTCAAGCGGGAGGCTCGACGTCTGGAGACCCGGCTGGCCGGACCCCGATTGGTAGGCCCGTTCCGTGCCCGCTGAAGCCGGGTGAACTCAAGCGGTCGATGGTCAGGGCAGGGCGGGCAGAGAGGCCAGAACCGAGCGCCATCGGTCTCCGGTAGCCCCGTCGAAGGGAGCAGCCCCCTCCAGTACCAGCCGGTGCACGAACTCCGCGCTGTGTCGGGCGGCGGCCACCACCTCGTCCGGATAGCCGTAGGTGACCTGGTGTTCGACGAACTCGTCCTCGTCGTCGACGAAGGTGTAGCCGGTCACCCGTTGCACGATGTCCAGGTCCAGGTCCACCGCTCGCCAGAGGTGAGGATCCTCCGGAACGTGCTCCACCGGCGTGGTGATGTCGACGTAGAAGCGGGTCTTGACCGACTCCGGACCGTGCAAGGTAGCCACCCAGCCCCGGTCGGGAGCGTCGTCCGCGGGTAGCAGGGTGACCTGTGGGTAGTCGGCGTCGTAGCTGGCGCCGGGCCGCTCGAAGTGAGTACCGACCGCGAATCCGACCCAGTCGCCGAGCTCGTCGGAGCCCAGGTACCGACCGGGGTAGACCCAGTGCGGGCGACCGCCCCACTTGGTCATCTCGATTCGAACCTCGTCTCCTACCCGCAACTCCATGGGGGAAGGTCTATCAGCACACCGTTTCGGTTGGGCGTCGCATCGCCGTTCGAGCGGATCAGGGTCGTCGGGAGAGCCGGGCGATCACGTCTTGGTAGCGGGCTCCGGTGATCCGGGCGAACTGGTGCAGCAGGTGAGCGTCGGCGCCGACCAGCACCCGGGGTCGGTTGCGTCGTACTCCGCGCAGGATCGTTCGAGCCGCCTGGTCGGGGGCGGTTCGGGCCAGTTTCTCGTCGAAGAACTCGGCGGTCTCTCCCGGGGTGTGCTCGCCCACATAGCGGGCACTGCGCGCGATCGCGGTTCTGATCCCGCCGGGGTGTACCACGGTCACTGCCACCGGATGCCGTGCTGCCAGCATCTCCTCACGAACCGCCTCGGAGAACCCGCGTACCGCGAATTTGGTGGCGTTATAGGCGCTCTGGCCCGGAACCGACAGCAGACCGAACAAGGACGAGAGGTTCACCAGGTGTCCGTCTCCGGAGGCGATCAGGTGCGGGAGGAAGGCCTTGGTGCCGTGCACCACGCCCCAGAAGTTCACGTCGACGATCCAGTGCAGATCGGGGTAGTCCAGGTCGAGGATCCGGCCGGTCAACGAGACCCCGGCGTTGTTGATCACCATGTCGACCCCGCCGAAGTGCTCGGCCACCAGCGCGGCCCAGGCCTCCACCTGGGCCCGGTCAGAGACATCGACGAGGTCGGTGTGGACCCGTCGAGCCCCGGCGCAGGCAGCCTCCTGGGCGCACTCCTCGAGCCCGGTGAGGTCTACGTCGCTGAGGGCGAGACGCGCACCGTAGGCGGCGCACGCGGCGGCGAGGGCTCGACCGATCCCCGACCCGGCTCCGGTGATCGCGATGACCTTGCCATCGAGGCTGCGCACGTCATTCCTCCGTTGCTCGACCCTGTCGGGTCAGGTTACCGACCCGGACCGGAACAGGGTCCGTGACAAACCGGTGGACACCTGGGCGACAATGGACCCGCTGTGCAGATCATCTACCCACCCGAACTTCCGGTCAGTGCCCGCCGCGACGACATCGCGGCGGCGATCCGCGACCACCAGGTCGTGATCGTCGCGGGTGAGACCGGCTCCGGGAAGACCACTCAGCTACCGAAGATCTGTCTCGAACTGGGGCGTGGGTCCCCGGACGAGAAGGGACGCCCGCGGATGATCGGGCATACCCAGCCCCGCCGGATCGCCGCCCGCTCGGTGGCCGAGCGGATCGCTTCCGAACTGGGTACCGAACTGGGCGACCTGGTCGGCTACCAGGTCAGATTCACCCAGCAGACCTCGAAGAGCAGTCGGGTCAAGGTGATGACCGACGGCATCCTGCTGGCCGAGCTGCAGCGGGACCGGATGCTGCGCAGATACGACACGATCATCATCGACGAGGCCCACGAGCGCAGCCTCAATATCGACTTCCTGCTGGGCTATCTCAAGCAGTTGCTGAGCAGACGCCCCGACCTCAAGCTGATCATCACCTCGGCCACGATCGATCCGGAACGGTTCGCGGCGCATTTCGCCGACGCCAACGGCAAGCCGGCACCGATCATCGAGGTCTCCGGTCGTACCTACCCCGTCGAGATCCGCTACCGCCCGCTGCAGCAGGTGCCGACCGACGACGAGGACGGTGAGGTGATCGTGCGCGACCAGACCGAGGCGATCGTCGATGCCGTCAAGGAACTGGGTGTCGAGGGGCCCGGCGACGTGCTGGTCTTCCTACCGGGTGAACGTGAGATCCGCGATACGGCCGATGCGTTGTCGGAACTGCCCTCGACCCCCGGGCGTCGGCTCGAGGTGGTGCCCCTGTTCAGTCGGCTCTCGGCAGCCGAGCAGCACCGGGTCTTCTCCTCGCACCCCGCCACCGTCCGCAGGATCGTGCTGGCCACCAATGTCGCCGAGACCTCGCTGACGGTGCCCGGGATCAAGTACGTGATCGACTCGGGCCTGGCTCGGATCTCGCGGTACAGCGTGCGCACGAAGGTGCAGCGGCTGCCGGTGGAGCCGATCAGCCAGGCCTCGGCCAACCAGCGGTCCGGCCGCTGCGGGCGGGTCTCGGAGGGTATCGCGATCCGGCTCTACAGCGAGGAGGACTTCGAGTCCCGCCCGGAGTTCACCGATCCCGAGATCTTGCGGACCAACCTGGCCAGCGTGATCTTGCAGATGGCCTCGCTGGGGCTGGGCGAGGTGTCCCGGTTCGGCTTCGTGGAACCACCCGACTCCCGCAATGTCAGCGCCGGGGTCCAGTTGCTCACCGAATTGGGAGCGCTCGGCGGATCGGACCCTGCGGACCCGCGCCTCACCGAGACCGGTCGTCGGCTGGCCCGATTGCCGATCGATCCGCGACTGGCCCGGATGATTCTGGCGGCCGAACAGGCCGGTTGCGTCCGAGAGGTGATCGTGATCGCCGCTGCGCTGAGCCTGCAGGACCCGCGGGAGCGTCCAGAGGAGCACCGGGCCCAGGCAGACCAGCTGCACGCTCGCTTCAAGAACGAGACCAGCGACTTCCTGACCTGGCTCAATCTCTGGCGCCATGTCCGCGAGCAGCAGCGCGACCTGTCCTCCTCGGCGTTCCGGCGGATGTGCAAGCGCGAGTTCCTCAACTATCTGCGGGTGCGCGAGTGGCAGGACTTCGAGTCCCAGCTGCGTCAGGTCTGCAAGGAGATGGGGATCAAGCTGGGACAACCCGCCGACCTGCCCGACGCCGACGGCATCCACCGGTCCCTGCTTGCGGGGCTGCTGAGTCACGTCGGTGCCCTGGAGGTCAAGGAGAAGGGGGAGCGGCGGCAACGCGAGTACCAGGGAGCCCGGGGCGCGAAGTTCGCGATCTTCCCCGGCAGCGTGCTCAAGGGACGCAACCCGGCCTTCGTGATGGCCGGGGAACTGGTCGAGACCGGACGGCTGTGGGCCCGCCAGAACGCCGCGATCAAGCCCGAGTGGGCCGAGGAGGTGGGCGCTCACCTGGTCAAGCGGAACTACTCCGAGCCGCACTGGTCCAAGAAGCGGGCAGCGGTCGTAGCCCGGGAGAAGGTCACCCTGTACGGGGTGCCACTGGTGGCCGATCGGCTGGTCAACTTCGGCAAGGTGGACCCGGAGCTCTCCCGAGAGCTGTTCATCCGACACGCCCTGGTCGAACGGGACTGGCATTCACGCCATCAGTTCCTGGTCACCAACTCGGCCCTGCTGGCCGAGGCCGAGGAACTGGAGCACCGGGCTCGGCGCCGCGACATCGTGGTGGATCCCGAGACCCTCTTCGACTTCTACGATGCCCGGGTAGGCACGAAGGTCGTCTCCGGGGCGCACTTCGACTCGTGGTGGAAGAAGACCCGTCTCAAGCACCCCGACCTGCTCACCTTCGATCCCTCCATGCTGACCCACGACGCCGCCGACGAGGTGGCGGCCGACGACTTCCCGACCGAGTGGTCCGATTCGGGCAGCGACGGATTGACCTTCCCGATCGCCTACCAGTTCGAGCCTGGCACCGAGCGGGACGGGCTGACCATCGACGTGCCAGTGGCCACACTGAATCGGGTCAGTCACGACGAGTTCAGTTGGCTGGTCCCGGGGCTGCGCGAGGAGTTGGTCACCGCCCTGATTCGCAGCCTGCCCAAGAATCTGCGGGTGCATTTCGTGCCCGCACCCAACCGTGCCCGCGAGTTTCTGGCCTCCGTCCCGGCCGGTCAGGAGCCGTTGCTCGACGCCCTGGAACGTTGGTGTCGCTCGGTCTCAGGGCTGCTGGTGCCGCGAGAGGCCTGGGATCTGAGCAAGGTGCCCGATCACCTCAAGCCGACCTTCCGGGTGCTCGACGAACAGGGCAACGAAGCCGGGTCCGGTAAGGATCTGGAGGCTCTGAAGGAACCCTTGCGTCCGGCTTTCGCCGAGGCGATGGCGGAGGTCGCCAGTGACTCGGGCTTCGAGGCGACGGGCCAGACCACCTGGACGTTCGGGGAGTTCCCGGCTTCGGACACCTGGAAGCGGGCCGGGCACGAGGTGACCGCGTATCCGGCCCTGGACGACGAGGGCGAGACGGTCGGGCTGGCCGTCTTCGGGTCGGCCGACGAGGCCGAAGCCCGCCACCGGCTGGGAGTGCGTCGACTGCTCGCGCTGAACCTGGACTCGCCGGTCGCCGAGATCGTGCGGGGGCTCGACAACCGACAGAAGCTAGGGCTGGCCTCGTCTCCCTACGGCAGCGTCACCGAGATGCTCACCGACGCCCGGTTGGGGGTGCTCGGAGCTTTCGTCGACGCCCGCCCTCCGGTGCGTGACGCTGCGGGTTTCGAGGCGCTGCTGGTGCTGGCCCGGCAGGACCAGGAGGATCAGGTACGGCGCATGGTGGAAGATCTGATCCGGGTGCTGGACGAGTGGCGCCGTTGCGTGAAGGTGCTCTCGGGGCGAGCCGACATGCGCACCCTGGCCGCGTTGAGCGACCTGAAGGGCCAGCTGGATCGGTTGGTCACCCGCGGGTTCCTGGCCGAGGCCGGACCCGAGCAGGTTCGGCAGTACCCCCGCTACCTGAGTGCGATCCGGGAGCGCCGCTCCAGGCTCGAGGCCGATCCACGTCGCGACCAGTACCTGATGGATCAGGTGCTCGGGTTGCAGGAGGCGTGGCGCTACCAGGTCGAGGCGCTACCGCCGGGGCAGCCGATCAGCGCGGTGTTGCGCAGGGTGCGCTGGCTTCTGGAGGAGTACCGGGTTTCGCTGTTCGCGCAGCACCTGGGGACCGCGGTCCCGGTCAGCGACCAGCGGATCCGCAAGCTGCTGGGCTGATAAGTCGGAATAACCAGACCACTATTCCGACTTATTGCCCATAAGTCGGAATAGTGGCAGAGTTGTTCCGACTTATGGATCAGGTGACCTTCTCAGTACCGGAACACAGCCGCGAGGTGCGTCCTTGGCGGCAATCGGTTCGTGGCGGGACGCGCGAAGACCGGATGCTGCGCGAGATCACTGTCTGGCTACCGCCACTCATTGCTGAGTGGGCCCCAGTCGTCCCCGACTCGCAGCAGGCAGGAGTCCAGCAGGCCATCCAGACACTGGCCCGTCTAGATGCCACCCACGGTGCGACCTTGGCGCCGCTGGCTGCTCTGCTGCTTCGCGCCGAGTCGGTGGCGTCTTCGAAGATCGAGCAGGTCGAGGCGAGCATGGACGACTACGCGCGAGCGGTCCACGGGTCCAGGGCCAGCTCATCCGCGACTATGATGGTGGCCTCCACCCGGGCGATCGACAGCATGATCAGGTCGGTGGACGATGGCGGGGATGTGACCCTCGGTGCTCTGCTGGAGGCACACGTCGTCCTGATGGAGGAGGATCCTCGAGAGCGCGAGTATGCCGGTAGGGTCCGCGACCTGCAGAACTGGATCGGTGGATCGGATCACTCCCCGCGCCATGCTCTGTACGTGCCGCCTCCGTCAGAGACGGTCGCCGGATATCTGGACGATCTGCTGAGGTTCGTCAATCGGGACGATCTTGATCCTTTCGTCCAGGCCGCTGTGGCGCATGCTCAGTTCGAGTCGATCCATCCCTTCACGGACGGGAACGGAAGGATCGGTCGGGCGCTGGTGAACACCATTCTGCGGCGCAGGGGAGTGATCGCCAGGACCGTCGTGCCTCTCGCATCAGCGATGGTCGCCCGCAAGGACCTGTACTTCAGGGCCCTGGGCGACTACCGAAGTGGTGACGCCTCCCTCTTGTTCTCCCTGTTCGTGCTGGGCTCGGCGGTGGCAGGTGGCGAGGCGGTGGCTACCGCCCACCGGCTTCACGATCTTCCCGGGGAATGGGCAGCGGCTGTCCCGTTCCGTGGTGGATCCGTCGGTCGCCGGATCATCGAGACCTTCATGTCGACTCCGGTGTTCACGGTCGAAGAACTTGCCGCACGGGTGGGCGGAGCGGCCTCCGGGGTGTACACGGCTGTGAAACGACTCGAAGGAGGGGGTGTGGTGCGCTCTCTGACACCACACCGAAGGCGTGAGCAGGTGTGGGCCGTGAGCGATCTGGTGGACGAGCTCGACGACCTGAACTCCCGAATAGCACGGGAGACGATGAACCTGCTCGCCCGCGTCCCCCAGCCACGACCGTCGACGAAGCCGATGTGACTCGCCGGGCTCGGGGACGGACAATTGCCCGGTGAACAACCCGGTCCGCCCCGCCCGCCCGCACTTCAAGCTCACCGAGGACGGGCGCACGATGCGCGAGGTGCTCAGCTACTCGCGTCGCGGGAGTCGGTTCACCCCGCGTCAGGCCGAGGCCTGGGCGGCCCACCACGAGGCCTGGGTGATTCCGGACGAGACGGTCGATGTCGCCGATTTCGATCTGGACAGATGGTTCGGCCGGAGTGCCCCACTGGTGATCGAGATCGGCTCCGGTGTCGGCGAGGCCACCGCGGCGCTGGCAGCGGCGCGTCCGGACCTCAACGTGCTGGCTCTGGAGGTCTGGGTGCCGGGGGTGGCCGACAGCCTCTGGCGCGCCGAGGAGGCCGGTGCCCGCAACATCCGCTGGTGCTCGGTGGATGCGGTCTGGTTCCTGGAGAACCTGATCCCGTCGAATTCGCTGGCGGGACTGTGGACCTTCTTTCCGGACCCGTGGCACAAGAAGAAGCACAACAAACGCCGCCTGGTCGCCACCGACTTCGCCAAGATGGCCGCTCGGCGACTGGCCCCGGGGGCCGAGTGGCGCCTGGCCACCGACTGGCTGCCCTATGCCGAGCAGATGAGCGAGGTGCTGGATGCCGAACCGCTGCTGAGCGGAGGCATCGTCGAGCGCTGGGAGGAACGCCCGGTCACTCGTTTCGAGCGCAAGGGGCTCGACAAAGGGCGAGCCATCACCGATCTGTGCTACCGCCGCCACTGAGGCGTCGGCGTAGTTCCTGTTCGCGGGCCAGCCGGGCCAGGTCTCGGTCCCGGCGAGCGGCGAGTACCGCGCAGAGGAAGTCCACCGGGTGGGTCCCGGGTGGTGCCGCCGGCGATACATGAGCACCCAACCGGTCGGCCAGACGCCGGGCGGCGAGATCGCGTGAGGCGGGGGTCAACTGATTCCAACGCTGTAACAGCTGACGGATGCCCAGACTCAGCCCGATCGGGGGAGCGCTGATGTCGGCCGCGGCCGCCCACGCCGCCAGGTGCGCGGGCATCTGAGGTGGGGGAGGTAGCCGCAGCCGGTTCCGCTCCTGGATCACATAGGTGCCGGCCGCATAGTCGCCGAGCCGCTTGCCTCGCCCGCTGAAGAGTGCTGAGAAGAAGGCGGGCACCCCGGAGAAGGCGTAGATCTCGACGATCGCGAGCAGGGCTCGAACGAATGCCTGCTGAAAGCCGATCGGGCCGCCGTCCTCGCGGACCACCCGCAACCCGGTGGCAGCCTTGCCCAGGGAACGACCCCGGCTGAGGGTCTCGACGGTGGTCGGTACCACCAGGAATGTGATCACCAGGATGGACACGAACCCGATATGCAGCAGCGCCCCGTTGGTCCTCAGAGTCGCCGTGATCATCAACCAGGTGATGACCGCCAATGTCACGCCCAGTACCAGCGCGTCCAGCAGTGCCGAGACGATCCGTGAGCCGAGACCGGCCGGCGGCAGGTCGAGCGCGACGCCCTCGCCGATCACCACGTCGTCGGCGGTCAGGGAGGCATAGCCTTCGCCCGCCCGGCTGGACTCGGCCGAATTCACTGACACATCGCCTCCGCTGGCCGGCACGACCATGGGTCCCGATCGCGCCGTACCGGCAACAATAGAGTGCGCTACGGCCGCCCACGGAGGGGCGCGGCCCACCCGATACGCTCGCCACCATGCGTTGGGCCCATCGACCTGCTTTGGACGGCCTCCGCACTCTCGCCGTCTACGCGGTGGTGTTGTACCACTGCGGGGTCTCGGTGGTCGCCGGTGGATTCATCGGTGTGGACCTCTTCTTCGTGCTCTCCGGCTTTCTGGTCACCTCGGTACTGCTGACCGAGATGCACAACACCGGCCGGATCCGGATCGGCCGCTTCTATGCGCGCCGGGTCCGGAGACTGCTGCCGGCCGCCCTGGCCGTGGTGCTGGCCACGAGTGCCTTGTTCGCCGTGATCACCACGGCGAGCGAGCGGTTGACCTGGGGTGGTGATGCGCGTGCGGCCCTGCTCTACGTGTCCAACTGGCGCTTCATCTCCTCCGAGAGCGACTACTTCGGCGCGGACACCTCCCAGTCGCCGTTCCTGCACTTCTGGTCGCTCTCGATCGAGGAGCAGTTCTACCTGGGGCTGCCGTTACTGCTGATCTTGCTGTTCCGGTTGAGGCGACGGTGGTACCCGGCCGTGCTGACCGGGCTCGGGCTCCTGCTGGTGGCCTCGATCGGGATGCAGATCTACTGGGCGCAGGTGAACGCGACCCACGCCTACTACGGCACCGACGCCCGCGTCTACCAACTGCTGCTCGGCGCCGTAGCGGCGCTGGTGTGGCGCGAGAGCGTCTTGGCTGTGGTGGGCGACGACCCTCAACGGGAGCCGGGTCCACTCAACGCCGGAGACCGGATCCGCGGAGCGATCGCCTGGCTGCTGCTGGCCGGACTGCTGGTGGTCGGGAGCTCGCTGCTCGACCTCTCGGTCTCGTGGCGCGGGTTGCTGGCCGCATTCTTGTCGATGGCGCTGGTCTGGGCGCTGACCGATGAGTGGAGCCGCTCGCTGACCCGCCTCTTCGCACTGCCCACCTTGACCTACCTGGGCCGGATCTCCTACGGCACCTACCTCTGGCACTGGCCGATGGTGTTGGCCTTCGGCCTGGTGCTCGACACTCAGCCGTGGGTCCTGGCGGTGATCGTCGGCCTCACCGCTACCGGAATGGCCGCTCTGTCGCACACGGTGCTGGAGAGTCCGATCCGGCGTCCCTCGTGGCTGGACACCGTGCCGGTGCCCTGCATCGCGGCCGGGCTCACCGCCTCGTTGGTGCTGGGGCTGGGCGTTGCGCCGCGGCTTCTGGACGGCCAGACCCGTCCCCAGCTGGTGGCCTCGTCGGTGGCCCGGGTGGTGCACAGCGGGGCCCCGGAACCGGTCCCGGCTGGTATCGACTTCGCGAAGTACGCCGCCGATCTGGGGATGGATCCCGACCAGTGCACGGCGGAGGACCTGACCTCCTGCCGGCTGAATCAGGGTGCCGGCGCGAACGTGATGCTGATCGGTGACAGTCACGCCCGGCAGTTCTCGGGGACCCTGGCCAAGCTGGCTTCGGAGCACGACTTCACCCTCTATACCGCAGGCGTCGGGGGGTGTCTGTGGCAGTGGGGGATCCGCGACCGGGGGAGGGACTGGGATGAGAAGGGCTGCGTCGCCAACCGGCAGGCTCTCTACGAGGACCTGCTGACTCGGTTGCGGATCGATGTGGTGGTGCTGGTCCAGCGCAATCGGGACCAGCCGGATCCCTGGGCTTCTCGGCTCTATGCCGACGGAGTCTCCGGCGACCTGGAGGAGGTCCACCAGGTGACGGTGACCCGGACCCTGGATCGGTTGCACGAGCTCGGGATCAAGACCGTGATCGTCTCCAGCATGCTGGCGCCGGAGGATTCCGGGGTCGGCAACCCACTGACCTGTCTGGAGAGCGCCACCGATGCGGCCAGCTGTCAGGTCCCGGTACCCGAGCAACCGCCGCTGATGGATGCCCTGTATCGCAGCGACATCATCGGGCGCAGCGACCAGGCGCTGATCGACATCAATCCGGTGATGTGCTCGGCCTGGCCGGTGTGCAGTGCACTGGACGGCGACGTCCCGGTCTGGCGAGACAGCCAGCACTTCACCAGCAAGGCCTTGATGAAGCATCGCTCGGGGATCTGGAGACTCCTGTCCGGAACCGGGTTCCTTAGCGACTGATCGCGGTGGCGAGGTCCGTCCGGGTGGTCCGGTGACGTGGCCGGGTGACGGGGCGGGTGACGGCCCGACGATGAAGGGGCTTGCTGGGTCCGGTCGTAACCTGAGGTTCATGCGTTGGACCCATCAGCCTGCCTTGGACGGACTACGGACGCTGGCGGTCTACTCGGTCCTGATCTACCACTGCGGGGTGCAGGTGGTCGCCGGTGGGTTCATCGGAGTGGACCTGTTCTTCGTCCTGTCGGGCTTCTTGGTGACCTCGGTGTTGCTGGCCGAACTGCATCAGACCGGCCGGGTCCGGATCATCCGGTTCTACGCGCGCCGGGTACGACGGTTACTGCCTGCCGCGCTGGTCCTGGTGCTGGCGGTGGCCGGTCTCTTCGCCCTGATCGCCACCCTGCCGGAGCGGCTGCCTTGGGTGGGTGATGCCAAGGGTGCGCTGCTCTACTACTCCAATTGGCGCTTCATCTCCTCCGAGGCGGACTACTTCGGCGCGGATACCGACAAGTCTCCGTTCCTGCACTTCTGGTCGCTGTCGGTCGAGGAGCAGTTCTATCTGGCGCTGCCGCTCCTCCTGGTCCTGCTCTTCATGCTGCGCCGCCGATGGGCACCGGCGATCCCGGTGGGTCTGGGCATCGTGCTGGTGGGTTCCATCGGGCTGCAACTGCACTTCGGGCAGGTGGATCCGAACCGCGCCTACTACGGCACCGATGCCCGGGTGTACCAATTGCTCTTGGGCTCCATGGCTGCCTGGTGGTGGCGGCACCGGGCCGAGGCGGCGGAGGCGAGCGAGCCGGGCGAGGCGGACGCCGTGCCCGAGGCGGGTGATCGACGGACGGGTCGTCTGCTCGGTGTCGGAGCCTGGGCCCTGCTCGGCCTCTTCGTACTGGCCGCGTCCTCGCTGTTCGATGCGAGCGCCTCGGTACGCGGCCTGGTGGCCGGTGCCTTGTCACTGGGGCTCGTCTGGGCTCTCACGATGGGGTGGAGCCCCTCCATGACGGGCTTCTTCTCCCGGCCCACGATCACCTATCTGGGCCGGATCTCGTACGGCACCTATCTGTGGCACTGGCCGCTGGTGCTCGCCTTCCAGGCGGTACTGGACACTTCCGGGTGGGTGCTGGCGATCATCGTGGGCCTCACCGCCAGTGGCATGGCGGCACTGTCCCATCATGTGTTGGAGGGGCCGATCCGGCGTCCGTCGTGGTTGGATGCGCGGCCCCTGTCGGCGGTCTCGGCCGGTCTCGCCTGCTCGGTCGTGTTGGCGGTCGGGGTGGCGCCGTGGCTCCTGCACCACCCGGGCAAGCCCCAGCTACTGATGGCGAGCGGGCAGCACGGTGCAATCGGTGGGGAGCCGCAACCGGTGCCCGATGACATCGACTACGAGAAGCATGCCCGGGATGTCGGCCTCAAGATCCCGCCCTGTACCGACGACGATCAGACGAGTTGCGTGGCCCACCAGGCCAGCGACGACTCCCGGCCCAAGGTGATGTTGATCGGGGACAGCCATGCCCGACAACTCGGTCCCGCGTTGAAGAAGCTGGCCAAGGAGCACGATTTCACTTTCGCTGCCTCGGCTCAGGGCGGGTGTGAGTGGTTCTGGAAGTTTCAGTGGGTCAGTCCGGATCGGGACGACGCCTGTCCCACTCAGCGCAAGCAGCTGTACGGCCACCTGCTCAAGGAGATGGGAATCGATGTGGTCGTGCTCTCCCAGATGGCCCGTGACTCGAACTACGTGCGCACCGACGAGTACCGCACCGACGGGTTGACGGGCGAGTACAACACCGTCTCGGCGGTCGCGCTCCGGGCCACTCTGGACCGCCTCCAGAAGCTGGAGATCCCCACCGTCGTGGTGGAGTCGACCCTGCTCCCCAACGAGTCCGGGGTGCCCGACGTGCTGACCTGTCTGGCCCAGGCGAGCGATGCGCGTGACTGCGCGGTCGGCCCGCCGAAGGAGGCGCCGCTGCTGGATGCGCTGGTCCGAGCCGAGGTGCTCGGGCGTGAGGACCAGAAGACGATCAATATCAACCCGCTGATCTGCTCGTCCTGGCCGATGTGCAGCCCACTGGAGGGCAGCATCCCGGTGTGGCGTGATGGAGAACATCTCACCGAAGAGGTGATCCGCGGGCATCGGGCGGGGATCTGGAAGCTGCTCGAGGGCACCGGATTCTTCTCAGCCTAGGCTGAGTCGCGTGGACCTCGACGCGTACGTGCTGACCCACCACCGGGACTGGGAGCGATTGGCCTTCCTGACCCGGCGGAGGCGCCTCTCGGGTGCCGAGAGCGATGAGTTGGTACGACGCTACGAACAGGTGGCCACGCATCTGTCGGTGGTGCGCTCCTCGGCACCCGACGCGCACCTGGTCGGCCATCTGTCGATGCTGTTGTTCCGGGCCCGGACCCGCGCCGAGTCCACCCGCAGCACCTCGTGGCGGGGTGTCGCGGGCTTCTTCACCACCCAGTTCCCCGCGGCCCTGTACCGCCAGCGCAGGTGGTGGCTGGGGGTATCGGCGGCCAACGTGATCGCCGCGGCGGTGATGATCTTCTGGCTGCTCCACAACCCGCAGGTCGAGCAGAGCCTGCTCAGCCCCGCGGAGGTCGATCGGTTGGTCGACCATGACATCGAGGGCTATTACAGTCAGTACGCCTCGGAGCAGTTCGCGGCCCAGGTGTGGATCAACAATGCCTGGGTGGCCGCCCTGTGTATGGCGCTGGGCATCCTGGGACTACCGGTGGTCATGTTGTTGTTCGACAACATCTTCAATCTCGCGGTGCTCGCCTCGTTGATGCACGGTCACGGGCAGGGCGGCAGGTTCTGGGGGCTGATCCTGCCGCACGGGATGCTGGAGTTGACCGCGGTCTTCGTCGCGGCCGGGGCCGGGCTCAAGCTCTTCTGGTCCTGGGTGGAACCCGGTGACCTGACCCGCGGGCAGTCGATGGCTCGGGAGGGCCGCACGATGGGAACGATGGCTCTGGGACTGACCGCGGTGCTCTTCGTCAGCGGCCTGATCGAGGGCTTCGTGACGCCGTCTGGGCTACCCACCTGGCTCCGGGTCGGGATCGGCGTGCTGGCCTGGCTGGCCTTCATGCTCTATGTCTTCGTGGTCGGCCGCGCGGCCGTGGCCTCGGGCGCCGACGGAGACATCGATCCGGCTCTCCAGGGCGCCAGGACGCTCACCCGTGCCTGACGCCCGGCAAGTCCTGGGGTCCGCTTCAGAGCAGGCCGTTGGCTTTGAGCATCAGATAGTGATCGGCCAGCGCCGGGGCCAGCGACTCCGGGGTGCCGCGGATCGTCTCGACGCCCAGGCTGCGCAGCATGGCGACCACCCGGCCGCGTTCGGCCAGTGCCTGTTCGGCGGCCGCGGCGAGATGCACCCGGTCGATCGAGGCGGTGTCGACGAACCCGTGGGTCAGCTCCTCGAGTTCCGGATCGGTCACCGAGGCCAGTACCACCCGGTGCTGGCGGGCCAGCGCAGGCAGCACCGGGAGCAGTCCTTCGATCACGGGTGCCGGTTCGAGAGGGGTCAGTAACACCACCAGGGCGCGTTGACGGCCGAGCTCCTGGACGGCCCCGGCCAATCGGGACCAGTCCGCCTCGGTGATCTCGGGGGTCAGCCGCACCATCGCCTCCTGCAGCTGTGCGACCGCTCCGGGGCCGGCCAGCCGTAGTCGAGTGCGGATCGCCCGGTCCCCGGCCACCACATCGATCCGGTCCCCGGCCCGACCGGCCAGGGCGGTCAGCAGTAGTGCCGCATCGAGTGCGGTATCGAGCCTGGGGGAGTCGTGTACCCGGCCCGCCGCGACGCGCGAGGTGTCCAGGACCAGGACTATCCGGCGATCCCGTTCGGGCTGCCAGGTGCGAACCACCACGTGGCGACTGCGGGCACTGGCCCGCCAGTCGATCGAGCGCACGTCGTCGCCGCGCACGTACTCGCGCAACGAGTCGAATTCCGTGCCCTGACCGCGGACCCTGACCGCCGAGCGTCCGTCCAACTCGCGCAGCCGGGCCAGTCGTGAGGGCAGCTCCCTGCGGGAGGGGAACGCGGGCAGCGCCCGGAGCAGGCCGGGCACCTGAATCGTTCGTTGCCGCCCGGCCACTGCGAACGGCCCGGCACAGCGCAGGGTCACTCCCTGGGCCGACAGGTCACCACGACGCAGTGGGGTCAGTTCGGTCACCACCCGAGCCTGCCCGCCGGCCGCGAGTCGTACCCGGTGCCGGTCGAGGTGGGCCCCGACGCTCGGCTGCCAGGCGTCGCGGACCCGGACCTCCAGCCGGTGGGCGGTCGGGTTGCTCAACCCGAGCACACTGCGAGCCCGCTCGCCGGCCCGGACCGGGCGGACCTCGGCCCGCCGCACCTGGAGCCGGCTCGGATCGGTGGCGCCGACGACGTCGATCCCGGCCGTCAGCAGACAGAGCAGGGTCCATCCCAGCACCGTGCCGGCGTGCGGCCACAGCACGACGGGCGTCAGTCCGCACAGCAGGAGCAGCGGGAACCGGCCGGTCAGATACACGGGTGCCGCCCGCTCACCGGGGTACCGGGACCGAAGCCAGCGCGGAGTCGAGTACCCCGGTCACCGCGACTCCCTCGAGCTCGGCCTCGGGACGCAGGCCCAGCCGGTGCGCCAGGGTCGCCCGGGCCAGCGCCTTGACATCGTCGGGAGTGACGAAGCCCCGCCCGACCAGCCACGCCCAGGCCCGGGCGGCATGGAGCAGGGCGGTGGCTCCGCGCGGCGAGACCCCCAGCGACAGCGAGGGCGAGTGACGGGTGGCGCGGGCGATGTCGACCACATATCCGATCACCTCCGGTGAGACCTGGACCGTCCGTACGGCGGCTCTGGCGTTGCGGATGTCGACCGCACCGGCGACGGCTCGGACCCCGGCGCCGGCCACGTCCCGAGGGTCGAACCCGGCGGCGTGACGGCGTAGCACCTCGACCTCGTCGCTTCGCTCGGGCACGGGCAGTACCACCTTCAGCAGGAACCGGTCCAGTTGTGCCTCGGGCAGTGGATAGGTGCCCTCGTACTCCACCGGATTCTGGGTGGCCGCCACCAGGAACGGCTCCGGAAGACGGCGGGTGACTCCGTCGACCGACACCTGCCCCTCCTCCATCGCCTCCAGCAGTGCGGACTGGGTCTTGGGTGGGGTCCGGTTGATCTCATCGGCCAACAACAGATTGGTGAACACCGGTCCTTCGCGAAACGTCAGTTCCCGGTCGGTGCCCTCGACCACCATCGAGCCGGTGATGTCGCCGGGCATCAGATCGGGGGTGAACTGGACCCGTCGAGTCTCTACCGCGAGCGATTGGGCCAGGGTTCGCACCAGCAGCGTCTTGGCGACGCCGGGCACTCCCTCCATCAGCACATGGCCGCCGCAGAGCAGGGCGACCAGTAGACCGGAGACCGCGGCCTCCTGACCGACCACCACCTTGGCCACCTCGGTACGGACCGCCTCGAGCCGCTCTCGGCTGGCGTCATGGTCCTGGGGTGTCGCGTCGAGCGGAGCGGTAGGGGGCTCGGGGGTCTGACTCATCGGATGTGTACCTCTCTGTCGAGTTCGGCCAGCGCCTGGGCCAGGTGGAGGAGTCCGGCATCGGAGGTCGGCGCGGTCGCGTCGGCCCGTAGCAATGCCCACAGTCGATCAGGTGGCTGGTGGACGTGCTGGGCAAGCGCGTTGATCAGCATCGCTTGGTCGTGCTCGGGCACCCCGAGACGATCCGCGATTCGGAGCCGGACGGCGGTGCGCATGGCCGCGGCCGAGTGGGCCCGATCTCCCGAGCGGTGATAGAGCCGACCCCGGGCCCGGGTTCCCTCGGCGGCATGGGCCCGTACCGGCAGCGGTTCGGTCGCCAGCGGACCGAACCGGCGCCCGCGCCAGAACATCGTGGCGACCACGGCCAGTCCGAGCAGCCACAGCCCCGGCACCACGAAGGTGGGGATCAGGTCACCGAGTGGTCGAGAGTCCCCCGCCCGTAGATCGGCGGCGTCGGGTACGTACCAGACCAACCGTTCCCGAGCCCCGAGCAGGCGCAGTGCCACCGCGGCGTTGTCCGCGTGCAGGACCTGATCGTTGCTGAACGCCCGCCCCGCTCCGATGAGCAGCAACCCGGGCGCGGGCTGGGCCACGAGGGTCCGGCCGGCTATCCGGAAGCAGCCCGGCAGGAGGTAGCTCTCGGCCCGGTCCACCTGGAGGCGCAGGCCGTCGAGCGAACCCGCCAGTTCAGGACCAGAGCAATCGGCGCCGACCGGCCGACTGGGATCGACCGAACGAGCCGGTGCCCGGTGACCGAGCAGTTCGGGCACCTGCCAGTCGGGTTGCAGCACCACCAGCGGAACGTCCCCGGCGTGCTCGAGCAGCCGGGCAGCGGTCTCACTCCCCAGATTCTGGGATCCGGACAGGACGACCTGGCTGCGGGCGTCGAGGCGGGTCCGGTCGAACTCGGCGGCCGACCGGACGATCTCGACCTCGACGCCCTGGTGGTCGAGTACCCGGGCCACCGCGGCGGCGCCCTCGGCCCGGGTGTTGCCGGGGTCGAGGGCACCGGAGTAGGGGACCTGCGGTCGCAGGCTCCACACCGCCAACGCCACCGCCACCAGGAATGCGATGCCGAACGCGAGCCAGCGGGCCTGTCGGGCCCATCGAGTCCGGCCCGGCCCCCTCGATGGGCGGGCCGGAGCGAGGTCGACCGGAGCGGGCGCCCTCATCGGCGTGCTCCCTGAAGTCTGTGATCGATCTCGAGCAGGGCGGTGACCGAGTCCCGGCTCGGCACGTGGTCGCCGTAGCAGGTCGCGTCGAAGAGGAGGGCCCCGCGTCGGACGTCCGTGGCCAGATCGGGGCGTACCAGCCCCATCTGCCGGGCCAGCTCGGTGGCGGTGGCGCCGGGAGAGTCGGAGAGCTGCCCTTCTTCCACCAGTCGCATGGCCTGGGCCCTGAAGGCCTCCAGCGCGGCGGTCACGGTGTCACCGGCCCGCAGTGCCGCCTCGGCGACCGCCCGATGCTGGTCGGCGCCGATCCGTTGTTCGGGTAGCGCCGCGCCGGGGAGGCCCGTCGTGACGCGGCCGCGTCGCACCCGGGCGACGAGCAGGACCACGGCGACCAGCACCAGGAACACGGCGATCACCGCTGCGGCGGTGGCCACCGGCGACATCGACGCGGTGGCGTTGATCACCCGGTCCAGGGAGTCCCGCACCCAGTCCGTGATCTTCTGTAGCCAGGATTCGTCGTGATACTCGGGGCGCGCCAATTCTCGGCGCAGCCAGCTCCGGGCCTGCTCCGGATCGGGGTCCACCACTCGGGTCACGGTGGGGGAGAAGACGGCTCCGTGGTGGAGCGCGGTCAGCATGCCGGTCAGCACGTCACACGGCCTCACCCATGCTTCGGGTCAGCAACTCGACGTCGTAGGCCTCCTTGCGGATCCGCAGGTCGAGATACTGCAGGGTCGTGACGCACGCACTGAACGGGGTGATCAGGGCGAGGCTGAGGACCAGCCCCAAGGCTTGACCGAGGGTCGTCACCAGGAGCGCGGTGCCGGTGTCGTCGATCCCCGTCGCCACCACGGTGGAGATCAGGGAGAACGGGGTGGCCAGGACCGAGCTGCCGATCTGGGCGACCAGCCAGGCGACCAGGGCGATGCCGAGAACCCTGAAGAACTGTCCCGAGGTCAGCGACGCCCCGCGGCGGATGGCGGCGAACACACCGAGTCGTTCGATCAGCAGAGCCGGCACCGCGAGCAGGTACAGCCGGATCCAGAAGACCACCATCAGCACACCGAACAGGGGCACCGTGAAGACCCCCCAGAGCAGGATTCCCGGGAGACCGACGGACCGGACCACGAGTACCCAGGCGAGCAGGTACAGCACGACCAGGGCCAGGGCGGCCGCCGCCAGCGTCACGGTCAGGCTGAGCAACCGCCATCGAGAGCCGGCGGTCGCGCGCCAGGCCTGGGTCAACGACATCGTCCGACCGATGGCCGCACCCGCGCAGACCTGGGCCACCATGCCGGTGACCAGCACCAGCCCGATCGAGCCGAGCAGGGCCATCAGCACCATCATGACGAGCGCTCCCAGGTCCTGGATCCAGACGGAGGAGCTCTCGCCGGTGGGATCGCCGATCCCCTCGAGGAATCCCAGCGCGGCTCCGAGGGCGATCGGCACTCCGATCGCGAGGACGGAGACCAGAAGAGCCGCACCGACCGTTGCCTGCGCGTTGTAGCGGATGATCTTGAAGGCCGCGTCGAAGATGTCCGAGAGCCGCAGCGGTCGCAGCGGGATGGCGCCGGGTTTGTGTACCGCCAGCGGGGTCCAACCGGTAGGCAGCGGACCCCGATCGACGTGCCCGGAGGGTGGTGGGGGTCCGGCGCCGGGTTCCTGCCACCCGGGTGGCGGTGGGCCGGCGGAGTCGGCTCCGGGTGGTGTCATGGCGGCATCCTCGCATGCTGACGGGCTCGGCACTCCTACTCAGGCATGCGATGCCCGGGACCCGAGCCCAGGGGAGAGCGGCACCTGGAGACCGTCGTAGAGACCGGGCTCGGCGCCACGCAGCCACGGGATCGCGTTCACCAGCCGATTGGCAGCCGTCTCGTTGCCCCCGGCGGCGCGGTTGCCGCCCTCGGCCTCGGCCTCGATGGACAGGCGCAACCGTGGGTTGCCCTCGATCAGTACCTGGTGGGCGCTCTGCCCGTCGGGGGCCTGGGGCCAGTGCGGGGCGATATCGGGAGTGATCCTTGTGACGTGTTCGACGACCACCACCGCTTGTCCGTCCAGGTGGCCGCGGACCTCGAAGCGCAGGGCGCCCTGCCCTCCCTGGGGGAAGAGCCCCATCGAGTTCGTCACGTCGCGGGTCAGGGGGAGCCGTTCGACGTGCTCGGTGATCTCATCGAGTTCGATACCGAGCGCGCGAGCCACCAGCCGGACCTGCCCACCCCACACCATGGTGGGGATCCCCGGCGCGACCATCGGCGGCTCATAGTCCATCGGCTCGCCGAACCCGACGATATAGCGCACCGAGTCCGGTGCGTCGTAGGTCGAGTAGTCGAAGATCTCACAGCTTCGGACCTGGTCCACGCGACCGGCCAGCGCGGTACCGAGCAGGGGCAGCAGATCATTGCCCCACCCCGGGTCGATCCCCGACGCGAAGAACGCCGAGTTCCCCTGCTCGCAGGCGGCAGCGATCGGCGCGCGTACCTCATCGGGGGCATGTCGATGGTCGTAGAGGGGGTAGACCGAAGGGCTGACCACGACCGCGCCACCGGCCAGCGCCCGAGCCATGTCGCGAACCGCATCGTCGGGGCGCAACTCACCGGAGCACATGTACGCCACCGCACCGGCGCCCTCCAGCGCGGTCAGGGCGCGGGCCGGGTCGTCGGTGGCGGCGACTCCCAGCTCGGTGCCGAGCGCCGCCAGGGTGCCGGCATCGGCGCCGACCTTGTCCGGGTTCGACACCACCAGGCCGACCAGCCGCAGCCGGGGGTTACCCGATACCGAACGGATGGCGGCTCGGCCCATGTTGCCGCTGCCCCAGACCACCACCGGGACGACGACCGACGGGTCCGCGAAATGGAACAGGTTCTCGGTGCTCATGACCGGCACACTAATAGTGATTCACCTCACACCGACAGGGTGTGTGTCGAAACGATTTGGCGTTGCCTCCCCCGGTCTGCCAAACTACTCAGGTTGCTCCGGCGGGACCGTCGGTGCGCGACACACAATTGACTGTTGAATCGCGTCTCCTTTCTCGACTCGGTGGTCTGCGTGCGTTGGCGCCCCGAGATGCTGCGGCCGATCCACTTGGATTGCCGCGGAGGAGGCCCGATCAGTCAGGCGAACCGCCTGGCGCCACCAGGAACTAACGGCGAGGACTCAGGTCTTGCGCGTCGGCCCCACTGCGACACGCCCGACCGCGGGGGTCGGAGCCGGGTGGCAGCAATAGGGCGGTGCGGACCCACCCGGGATCGCATCGAGAGAAGCCAGCACGCGGCACTCCAGCAGGGGTGCGAGATCGATAAGGACGAGAGAGACCTATGGCGGGACAGAAGATCCGCATCAGGCTCAAGGCCTATGACCACGAGGTGATCGACACCTCGGCGCGCAAGATCGTGGACACGGTCACCCGCACGGGTGCCAAGGTCGCCGGCCCGGTGCCGCTGCCGACCGAGAAGAACGTGTACTGCGTCATCCGCTCGCCCCACAAGTACAAGGACTCTCGCGAGCACTTCGAGATGCGCACCCACAAGCGCCTCATCGACATCATCGACCCGACCCCGAAGACGGTCGACTCGTTGATGCGTCTCGATCTGCCTGCCGGTGTCGACATCGAGATCAAGCTCTGAGGTTGACGAGATGACTTTCGAACGCAACGTGAAGGGCCTGCTGGGCACGAAGCTCGGCATGACCCAGGTTTGGGACGAGGAGAACCGGGTCGTCCCGGTCACCGTGATCGCCGCGGGCACCAATGTGGTGACCCAGGTCCGTAACCCCGAGGCCGACGGCTACAACGCCATTCAGATCGGTTTCGGCGAGATCGACGGCCGCAAGGTCAACAAGCCGAGCAAGGGCCACTTCGAGAAGGCCGGCGTCACGCCGCGTCGTCACGTGGTCGAGATCCGGACCGCCAACGCCGGTGACTTCGCCATCGGCCAGGAGATCGCTCCCGACACCTTCGCCGCCGGCGACGTCATCGACGTCACCGGTACCAGCAAGGGCAAGGGCAACGCCGGTGTCATGAAGCGTCACGGCTTCCATGGTGTCAGCGCTTCCCACGGTGCCCACCGCAACCACCGCAAGCCCGGTTCGATCGGTGCCTGCGCCACTCCCGGCCGCGTCTTCAAGGGCACCCGCATGGCGGGTCGCATGGGTAACGACACGGTCACCACCCAGAACCTCACCGTCCACGCCGTGGACGTCGAGAAGGGTCTGATCCTGGTCAAGGGCGCCGTCCCCGGTGCCAGGAACAGCGTCGTGGTGCTGCGCTCCGCCGCCAAGAAGGAGGCCTGAGCCAGATGGCTAACAACACTGTCAAGGTTGACTTTCCGGCCGAGATCTTCGACGTCGAGGTCAACGTCCCGCTGATCCACCAGGTCGTCGTCGCGCAGCAGGCCGCTGCTCGCCAGGGCACGCACTCCACCAAGCGTCGCGGCGAGGTCCGCGGTGGTGGCCGCAAGCCCTACAAGCAGAAGGGCACCGGCCGCGCCCGTCAGGGCTCGACCCGGGCACCGCAGTTCGCCGGTGGTGGCGTCGTGCACGGTCCGCAGCCGCGTGACTACAGCCAGCGCACCCCCAAGAAGATGGTGGCCGCCGCCCTGCGTGGCGCCCTGTCCGACCGGGCCCGTAACGAGCGCATCCACGTCGTGGACTCGCTCGTCACCGCTGACGTTCCGTCCACCAAGGCCGCACTGGCCACATTGGCCGGGCTGTCCGACCGCAGCAAGTTCCTCGTGGTGCTCGAGCGTACCGACGCCGTCACCTGGCTCTCGCTGCGCAACGCGCCCGAGGTGCACATCGTGGCCGTCGACCAGTTGAACACCTACGACGTGCTCGCCTCTGACGACGTGGTCTTCACCAAGGGTGCCTACGACGCCCTGGTGGCCGCCAAGGTCAAGCCGAGCAAGGAAGCGGGCGACAAGTGAGCACGCTGGAGAACCTGGACAAGGACCACCGCGACATTCTGCTCGCGCCGGTCGTGTCCGAGAAGAGCTACAGCCTTCTCGACGCGAACAAGTACACGTTCCTCGTGCACCCCGACGCCAACAAGACCGAGATCAAGATCGCGGTCGAGAAGATCTTCGGCGTCAAGGTCACCGCGGTGAACACGCTGAACCGCTCGGGCAAGACTCGTCGGACCAAGAACGGTCTCGGTAAGCGCAAGGACACCAAGCGCGCGATCGTGAGCCTGGCCGAGGGTCACAGCATCGACATCTTCGGAGGTCCGGTCTCCTGACCGGGCGGACAAGGACTGATTGAGAAATGGCTATCCGCAAGTACAAGCCGACCACCCCGGGCCGTCGTGGCTCCTCGGTGGCCGACTTCGTCGAGATCACCCGGAGCACGCCGGAGAAGTCGCTGACCCGCCCGTTGCCGAAGACCGGCGGCCGGAACAACCAGGGACGCATCACCACCCGTCACAAGGGTGGTGGCCACAAGCGTGCCTACCGCGTCATCGACTTCCGTCGTTACGACAAGGACGGCGTGCCGGCCAAGGTCGCTCACATCGAGTACGACCCCAACCGCACCGCTCGGATCGCGCTGCTGCACTTCGCCGACGGCGAGAAGCGCTACATCGTGGCACCCAAGGACCTGTCCCAGGGCACCATGGTGGAGTCGGGTCCGAACGCCGACATCAAGCCCGGTAACAACCTGCCGCTGCGCAACATCCCGGTCGGTGCCACCATCCACTGCATCGAGCTTCGTCCCGGTGGCGGCGCCAAGCTCGCTCGCTCGGCCGGCAACTCGGCTCAGCTGGTGGCCCGTGAGGGAAGCCGCGCGACGCTGCGTCTGCCCTCGGGCGAGATGCGCTTCGTCGACGTGCGCTGCCGCGCCACGATCGGCGAGGTCGGCAACGCCGAGCAGTCGAACATCAACTGGGGCAAGGCCGGCCGGATGCGCTGGAAGGGCGTCCGCCCGACCGTGCGTGGTGTCGTCATGAACCCGGTCGACCACCCGCACGGTGGTGGTGAGGGTAAGACCTCGGGTGGACGTCACCCGGTGTCCCCGTGGGGCCAGGTCGAAGGTCGTACGCGCAAGCGCAAGGCCAGCGACTCCCAGATCATCCGTCGCCGCAAGTCCGGCAAGGGTAGGAAGTAACTGATATGCCTCGCAGCCTGAAGAAGGGCCCCTGGATCGACGGCCACCTCCTCAAGAAGGTGGACGCCGAGAACGAGAAGGGCACCCACAACGTGATCAAGACCTGGTCGCGCCGCTCGATGATTCTGCCGAACATGATCGGTCACACCATCGCGGTGCACGACGGTCGTAAGCACGTGCCGGTCTTCGTGACCGACGCGATGGTCGGGCACAAGCTCGGCGAGTTCGCACCGACCCGCACCTACCGCGGGCACGTGAAGGAAGACCGGAAGGGTCGCCGTCGCTGACGCGGCGCGACTGCTGAGAAACTGGAGAGAACGAGCACATGAGCGTAACTGAGCGCCGGGGCCACAGCGCCCGCCGCGAGTCGCTGCTCGGCGACCAGCCGGGTGCCTTCGCGATCGCACGCTACACACGCATCACCCCGATGAAGGCTCGCCGGGTCGTGAACCTGGTTCGCGGCATGGAGGTCGACGAGGCTCTGGCCCTGTTGTCCTTCGCCCCGCAGGCGGCATCGGAGACCGTGTACAAGATCCTCGAGTCCGCCATCGCCAACGCCGAGACCACGGAGGGCCTCAACCGGGCCGACCTGATCGTCTCGGTGGCGACGGTTGACGAGGGTCCCACCATGAAGCGGTGGCGTCCGCGTGCGCAGGGTCGGGCGACCCGCATCAACAAGCGCACCAGCCACATCACCTTGGCCGTTCAGCCGGCCGACGTGGTCGCCGCTGCCGCCAAGAAGAGGAAGGGTGCCTGATGGGCCAGAAGATCAACCCGAACGGCTTCCGTCTGGGCATCTCGACCGACCACGTCAGCCGTTGGTACGCCGACAAGCTGTACAAGGACTACGTCGGCGAGGACGTCAAGATCCGCAAGCTGCTCAGCAAGGGCATGGAGCGGGCCGGTATCTCGAAGGTGGAGATCGAGCGGACCCGTGACCGGGTTCGCGTCGACATCCACACCGCGCGTCCCGGCATCGTCATCGGTCGCCGCGGCGCCGAGGCGGACCGGATCCGTACCGAGCTGGAGAAGCTGACCGGCAAGCAGGTGCAGCTGAACATCCTCGAGGTCAAGAACCCCGAGATCGATGCACAGCTGGTCGCCCAGGGCGTTGCCGAGCAGCTCGCGGGTCGCGTGCAGTTCCGCCGCGCGATGCGTAAGGCCATGCAGACCGCGATGCGGTCCGGTGCCAAGGGCATCCGGATCCAGTGCTCGGGCCGGCTCAACGGCGCCGAGATGAGCCGCACGGAGTTCTACCGTGAGGGTCGCGTTCCGCTGCACACCCTGCGTGCCGACATCGACTACGGCTTCTACGAGGCCAAGACGACCTTCGGTCGGATCGGTGTCAAGGTCTGGATCTACAAGGGCGAGGTCGCCGGCACCCGTGCCGAGCGTCAGGCTCAGCAGGCCGCCCGCGCCGGTGCTCCGGGTCGCGGTGGCAACCGTCCCTCGCGTGGCGACCGTCCGAGCCGTGGCTCGCGCGGTGACCGCGCTCCCCGCAACGACGCCCCCGCGGCGACCGAGGCTCCGGCCGAGGCTCCCGCAGCGGCCGCACAGGAGGGCTGAGCCCGATGTTGATGCCCCGTCGTGTCAAGTTCCGCAAGCAGCACCACCCCAAGCGGACCGGTGTTGCCAAGGGAGGCACGAAGCTCGCCTTCGGCGACTTCGGCATCCAGGCGGTCGAGGGTCACTACGTCACGAACCGACAGATCGAGTCGGCTCGTATCGCGATGACCCGCCACATCAAGCGTGGCGGAAAGGTCTGGATCAACATCTACCCGGACCGCCCGCTGACCAAGAAGCCCGCCGAGACCCGCATGGGTTCCGGTAAGGGCTCACCCGAGTGGTGGGTGGCCAACGTCAAGCCCGGCCGCGTCTTGTTCGAACTCTCCGGCGTCACCGAGGACATCGCCCGCGAGGCAATGCGCCGTGCGATGCACAAGCTCCCGATGAAGTGCCGGTTCATCTCTCGTGAAGCTGGTGAATTCTGATGGCCGACAAGCTCAAGGCGCACGAGCTGCACGAGCTCTCTGACGAGGACCTGGCAGCCAAGCTGCGCGAGTCTAAGGAAGAGCTGTTCAACCTGCGGTTCCAGGCGGCCACCGGTCAGCTGGAGAACAACTCCCGGCTGCGGACTGTCAAGAAGGACATCGCCCGCATCTACACCGTGGTCAACGAGCGCAAGCTCGGTATCAAGTCGGCCCCCGGCCAGAGCACTGAAGAGGCGAACGCATGAGCGAGCAGAACGAGCGCAACGCGCGCAAGGTCCGAGAGGGCCTGGTCGTCAGCGACAAGATGGACAAGACCATCGTGGTCAGCGTCGAGGACCGCGTGAAGCACGCCCTGTACGGCAAGGTCATGCGCCGCTCCTCGAAGCTCAAGGCCCACGACGAGACCAACCAGTGTGGCATCGGCGACCGGGTCCTGATCATGGAGACCCGTCCGCTGAGCGCCACCAAGCGCTGGCGCGTCATCGAAGTGCTCGAAAAGGCTAAGTGAGTTCGGGCCTGACGGCTGCAGATTTTCAACCAATGAGTTCGGCAAGGCTCGCGTTCCACTGAGAATGCGAGAACCGGCTCGACAACCAGGAGAGACCAATGATCCAGCAGGAGTCGCGACTTAAGGTCGCCGACAACACCGGTGCGAAGGAGATCCTTTGCATCCGTGTTCTCGGTGGCTCTGGTCGTCGCTACGCCGGCATCGGGGACATCATCGTCGCCACCGTCAAGGATGCGATCCCCGGTGGCAACGTGAAGAAGGGCGATGTCGTCAAGGCCGTGATCGTGCGCACCGTGAAGGAGCGCCGTCGCCCGGACGGTTCCTACATCAAGTTCGACGAGAACGCATGCGTGATTCTCAAGAACGACGGTGAGCCGCGCGGTACCCGCATCTTCGGCCCGGTGGGCCGCGAGTTGCGCGAGAAGAAGTTCATGAAGATCATTTCGCTGGCGCCGGAGGTGCTGTGATGGCCAAGGCGTCGGTGAACATCAAGAAGGGTGACCAGGTCAAGGTCATCGCGGGCAAGGACCGCGGTGCGACCGGCAAGGTCATCAAGGTGCTCCGCGAGGAGCAGCGCGTGATCGTCGAGGGCGTGAACCTCGTCAAGAAGCACACCAAGGACCTGAACCAGGGTGGCGCCTCGAACAGCGGTGGCATCATCACCGCAGAGGCTCCGATTCACGTCTCCAACGTGATGCTGGCCGAGGGTGACGGCGTGACCCGCATCGGGTTCCGTCGCGAAGAGGTCTCGAAGCGTCGTGCCGACGGTTCGACCTACGCCTCGACCCGTTCCGTGCGCATCTCGCGCAAGACCGGCAAGGACATCTGAGATGGCTGAGACTCCCCGTCTGAAGACTCGTTACCGCGAGGAGATCCTCCCCGCGCTCAAGTCCGAGTTCGACATCGCGAACGTCATGCAGGTGGCCGGCCTGAGCAAGGTCGTGGTCAACATGGGTGTCGGCGAGGCGGCTCGCGAGTCGAAGCTCATCGAGGGTGC
>CAYNFY010000041.1:0-33675 GCA_964396585.1 uncultured Nocardioides sp. | reverse complement strand
CCTTCCTGCGCCTCATCCGTGAGGCCAAGGCCGGTC
The DNA here is from genome assembly GCA_964396585.1 of uncultured Nocardioides sp. Classification (GTDB taxonomy): domain Bacteria; phylum Actinomycetota; class Actinomycetes; order Propionibacteriales; family Nocardioidaceae; genus Nocardioides. The sequence continues at coordinate 33,639 of CAYNFY010000041.1, read as the reverse complement.
AGTGAGTCCCGACCTCAACGCCACCCGTCGCGCTATCCAGCGCGACGGGTGGGGGTGACCAAGGTTGGGCGCCAACCTGGTCCGACGTGCCACCGCGATCCACCTGTGCGACCTCCGAACCCACGCGGCCCGCGTCGTGCTCCTGGTCATGGCGACCACCGCCAAGGACTCCGACACAGATCCGGTCTACTTCGCAGGAGATGCAACCCTCGCGGCCGCGCTCGGCTACTCCGACCCCACCAGCAAGACGGCACAACGTGCAGTCAACCGGGCCATGACCGAGCTCGAATCGCTCGGCCTGGTCACCACCTCCGACCATCACCCTCGACACCACAAACGCCGTCGCCTACTCCACATCGCCGGACCTGTGGACGCCGCTGTGCATAACCTGCCCGCGAGCGCAGCGCTACCTGACACCCATGTCGGGTAGCGTCCCGACACCCATGTCGGGTCCCACCCGACACCAGTGTCGCCCCCACCCGACACCAGTGTCGGGACGTACCCGACACCAGCGTCGGGACCAGAGGAAGAGACCTAGGAAGAACTCAGGACATATCCAAAGAGAAAGGTCTCAGGAACAATCCCGTCCGCCCTGCGTAACCACAGGACACGCGCACCCTATGCGCGCGGCCGTGGTTGTCGAGGGTGTGCCGCCCCTGCCCGGTTGGTCCCTGGTTGCGTGGTCGGGGAGTGAGCAGCAACGACGGGCAGGGATGCGTACCGCTGGTGTCGCCTGCGTGGTGCACGCCGGTTCGTGGCGGGCAGGGCCGTGGTGGTCCTGGGGTTGCGGCTCTGACAGTCTCGAACTTCTAAGGATTCAGCAATGACGCGAGCAACGAGAAAACCCAGAACAAAGGTAAGTCGCGCACCAAGGGCAACAATGCACGCTCGTCCGGTGCGGGCAGTAGCAAAGTTTGCCGGTCGGTGCTATTGGTGTCCCGAGCCGATCGAGATAGGCCACGACATGGAGCGCCTAGGGGCAGACGGGTGGCTCCACTACCCCACCTGCGCCGAGGCAGTGCGAGAGTCACAGAAGTGAGCGATGCTTTGGTCAAGGGCGCTTGTCCCGACGCGCTCGGAGCACTTGGCATCGACCCCAACGGCCAAGGCGGGGGCAGCCGACGCGCTAGGCGCCACAGCATCGACCCGACACAGGGCTCAGTTTTCCCGGTGGCGATGGGTCCGCGCAGCTCCCGCTGCTTCCCATCTCTCTCCCCGTCGAGACTCTTGATATCAAGAGTACGGTCATCGAGAATTCGGGACGTGCTGCGCGGGTGGCGATCTTCTGGCAATCTGGGGCCGCCTTACCCACCGGATGATCGGATTACGACATGGCTGCCTCTTCCAGGCCGTCCAACAAGCAGACCCACAAGGAACGTTCGGTCGCCTTCTTTGAGGTCGTTGAAGTGGTCGACGGAGAGTTGGTGCGGATCCCGCAACTGGATTGGGAGTCAGTCCTGAAGGTCCTGGAGAAGGCCGATGTAGCTGATCGCACCTACGATGAAGGCCCTCGCGACGTCATTGGAGAGGTCTTCCGCTGGAGTGCGGCGCGCCGCCTACTGATGCACAGGCTACGTGACGGCGCAGATTGGTTGTCGGAAATCGACTGGTCCGCGGGTGACATTGCACAAATCGAAGCCGCCCAAGGGAAGGGTTGGCTGGACACTTCTGTCTTCCACTTCGCATCGTTCGGCAACATTGTCGCCTTGATTCAAGGCTCGGCCAACTCGCCCGGGCACACGGTCCTCGACGCTTACATCAAGTTCCTCGCCCCCTTCGAAGGGGTGCAGCTGGCGGTTCGTCCGCTGGTGGGGAAGGCTGAAATTGAGCGGCTCCAGCAGGCTGACGAGTTGGGTCGCATCGAAATGAAGCTGGGAGCCAAGCACGCGAAGGCACTCCAGGGGAAGAAGGGGTCGCTGGCCAAGATGTTCAAGCTGGCACGCAAGTTTGGAGACGTGGACGTCACCCTGATCTTGTCCGTGCCCCGGAGGAAGCAGAACAGTGCTGAGCGGATCAACTTGCTGAACGAGGTCCGTGACATCCAAGAGCTGCTGCCGTTGTCCGATCGAGCGAAGGCAACGCTCTACTACGGACCCGAGAATGAGGCTGCGGCAACCCGTATCGTGGAGTTGGTCGAGCACAACATCAGTGTGAAGCGCCTCGTTCTAACTCGGGACGAGAAGGGTGAGCCCCTGAAGATCTCCGGCGCCTACACCACGATCGACGGGACGATCGATCAGTTGGAGCCTCTACTGCGTGAAGCCTCTGACTCTGTCGGGCCCCAGGGTTAGGGTTCACAACCTTCACGGAAGGAGCGAGAACGTGAACCGATCCAACACTGCTGAGGCGACTCTGTCTTGGTCGAACAGGCCGGTGTACGACACACTACTCGCCGCCCTTCTGGCGTTCGCCCATGCTGCTCTTGCTGCGAAGTGGGGCGGCGTGAATCCGTGGCAAGGCGTGGATACGGCGTCGCGTTTGGTGATCTTTCAGACCGGAGCGGGCGTGATCACGTTGGCATCTGGCTTGGCGGCGATCAGCATCAGCGTCGGGGCCATCGGTGAGCGTGGGCGGGCTGTTCGTGAACTGCACGGCAAGGAACTTCGTGCCAACCGCCGCTCGCTGCTGATCATGAGCGCGGTGGCGGCCGGCCTGTGCCTGGTCGGCATGCTGGCAACGGCCCGCAACGAAGACTGGGGCGTCTACCTGTTCGAGTTCGCCGTGGCATGGACACTGATCCGCATGGCTCGCCTCACCTGGTTCGTGGACGCGCTGATGGCGATCGATGACTTTGACGCGACCAAGATTGTGAGGACTGACCCCGTTCGCGTCTCGAACGACTTTCGGGCGCGCATGGCGCCGTTGGCAGAGGCGAAGGAGGACGATTCCTAGTGCCGCGCCGGGGCAGTTGGGCTGCCGTATGGCCTCCCGTGGCCTAAGAGGAGTCGAAATTAGTGCAAAACAGTGGACGCCAAAGGCACGAGGCATGAACGCGTCGGGTATCGTTTGTGCTGGTCAGAGAGCTTTTCAGGGCGAAACGTGGCCTGACCTGCGGAAACAGTGCGGCAAGACTTCCAAACTGATTACGCGGGTTCGATTCCCGTCATCCGCTCCATAACGAAGGCACCCGTCACGACGGATCCAGGTCACCTCCTTCTGAGTTTGCGGAGCACTCGGTGGTGAAGGGGGCGGTGGTTGCGATCCGTCGAGTTGCGGCGATCAGCGAGCCTGGCCCGGAGTCGCTCGTTCTTCTTCTTCAACTTCGTGACCGAGGCGTTCGCGTGCGCCTTTTGCTTACGGTGGGCGGCAAGTGACGTCGTGCTGAGGGCCCGGAAGACCCGTTCGACCTCGACCTGACTGAACGAAGTCATGCCCGAAGCGTTGCCGTCCTCAAAGGCCGTATCCGGGATGCGGAGCGAGTCAAGGTCGCCGATGATCCGCAGCCCGTGGTCTTGCAGAGCACGGAGTCCGTCGATCCGCTGCTCGCTGAGCTCGTCGAGGACGGGACGGGTCCACACCGGGAGAGCTGGGTAGGGGACTCTCGTGCTGGCCCGAGGTAGCTTCTCAAGCTTCCGGGCGGCCTGTTGAACGAACTGCACGCGCAGCTCCAGGTCGTTCTCAGTCCTTTGAAAGGCGCAACTCCATTGCCGGAGCAGTTCGATCTCTTCGTAGCCGAAGGATTGATTGCTGCGCACTCTGACCGTACTTAGCAGTCCGGTCGGCAATCCCAGCATACTCTCGAAGGCATTGGTGAGGAACGTTCGGTCTGTCTCGCTCGTCAGCATGATCGTGGTGTTCTTCAGACCAACCAGGGATCCCCAGCGCCTGGCCAGGTCCATCGTTGCATGAGCGGTCCACAGGCCTCCACTGAGCGGCTCTGTGGAGGCGGGAGGCGGAAGCAGTTCCTCCAGCCACGCCTCGTACGATTGAGTGGTGAGTTGGCGGACCTGCTGTTGCCACTGTGAAGGCAGGAAACGGTCGTAGCGCCGGGCGGCTGCCACCACGTGAGGTTGTGAACCGCCGAATCTCTCGACCACGCGACGGGCATGCTCCAAGGAGCAACGACCCAGCCGTTCCGAACTGAGTACTACCCGTAGGTTTTCGGCTTGGTCTATCTGTCGGGCGACCAGATCTGACTCTTGTTTGTCCCTCCGGGTCTGGCGATTGTTGGGTGGCCACCCAAGCAGATCAGCGAAGGCCTCTTGTTGTTTGGGCCGATTCCCCGGGTAGCAGACACCGTGGCTGTGCAACTCCTGCTGTCTGGCGTAGAGCGCATTCTGCAGTGTCGTCGAACCGGTCTTGGTGGGACCCAGGTGTAGCAGATGTGTTCCGGTGGGTAGTGGTGCATCGTGCGCGGACGTCATAAAAGATCCTTGAGATACGGCAACGAACGCCGTACATCGTTCCATGGTGGCCGTGGCCTTCGTGTGGATTTTGCAAAGACGACCGTCGTCGCAGTCAGGAGGTGCTCAACGCCGACCGGATCCTTCGTACTCCTCCAGGATCATGGTCAGCCCGCCGCGGACCATCGGTTGATCGTCGGCGATGACGACCCGGGGTGGCGCTGTCGGTCATGGTTGCGTCCTCAGGGGGAGCGGCCCGGAGCGAAGCCCAGGCAGATACGCATTCGATAGCTATGGGGGCGATGGGCCTGCACCCCGTGGTGCGGTAATGTGTGCGCGGGCCGCTGACCACGGTGGTCCACCGATCGACCTGCGGAAGCAACGCGGGGCAGTTCACGGGGCGTAGCGTAGTGGCTAGCGCGCCTGCTTTGGGAGCAGGAGACCGCAGGTTCGAGTCCTGTCGCCCCGACCAGATGATGTCTTCCGGCATCGCGAGTCACGGACCTATCGAACTCGGGTCCGTCGCTCGCGATACGCCGGTCGGGTGAGGGCCGCCCTCAGTCCACCGAGCAGTCGATGCCGCGTTCCAGAATCTTCCCGGACAGGTCGGTGCGCAAGGCATAGCAATCGGAGCGAGTGCCCGCCGCGACGAAGACCTCGGGACCGTCTTGCCCGACGAGCACCGTGGTGCCCAGGGTGGTGAATCTCTTGAGCCCTGAACTGCGCTTGGCATCGTCGACACGGCGCATCATCGCGTCGATGTCGACTTTACGCAGATCCACCTTGGCCGACCCCATCGGATCGCGAGGGCGCTCGGGTCCGTCGTCGAGCCAGCGGCCGTCGCGCAGGAACCAGCGCCGGATCATTCCTTCGGAATCACTCGGCTGGTAGATCACTACCTGGTGCCGAGCGAACCCGAAGGCGAGCTCCTTGGGTGCACCGAACTCTTTGGTGTAGAGCGTGACGAAGTTCCGGATGCCTGCGGCGGTGAACGAGTATCTCGGCGGGGCGGGTTCGGCTTGCGGTTCCGGTCCGGCCGGCGGCTCTGGCTCCGGGGCCTCCGGCGGCTCGGGCACCGTCACCGGTTTCGTCACCTCGACGGGAGTCGTGCCCGAGTGGTCCTCTCGACCGGTCATCGCACCGACGATGCCGCCAGCTACGAGCAGCACGGCGGCCGCGACCAGGCCGATCCGAAGCGTCCTGTGGGAGCGACCTGGGCGAGTGGTCGCCGGGACGCCGCCCAGTGGCACGTCCTGCAGATCGCGAGTCAGGCCTTCGAGATCCCCGAGGGAGGGCGCTAGGAGTACCCGCTCGATCCGCAGGTCCCGATCGGCGGAGGAGAGCTGCCCATCGCTGAACGCGGCATTGATCAGATCCACCGCCAGGTTGCGGTCCGCGTCTTTGGCGCGCAGCCGGGGATCATTGAACCGTGGTCTCATCGGGGCTCACGTTCCGTCCGGGCTGAAGGGACTGCTGCGCAGCAGCCGCCCCTGCAACGTGGTCATCATCATCCCCGACTCACGGAACTCGTTCGAGACGTAGAAGCTGACATATGGAGGGTCGGCATCGTTGAAGCGATGATTCAACGATGCCGAGACCGTGTCGGGGTCGTCCACGTTGAGGTACCTGCGGGCATGGGCGACATTGCCGACCAGCGTCTTCAGGTTCACCCGGGTCAGATCGACCGGGGCGTACTCGAAGACATTCGTCGAGGGGCTCCCGAAGGTCGAGAACCCCTCGACCGGATCCCAGTCCCAGCTCTGCAGGCGGCCCTTGCGGACCGGACCGTAGGGGGCATCGAAGTCGACGCTCCCGTCCTGGGAGAACGAGGCGTCGTAGATCTCGGTGGAGTCGAACTCGTCGCGGTAGGCCCTGATGAACTCCCGCAGCGCGGGCACGGTCAACGGTTCGTGGGCCGGCACCGGCTGTGCGGGCTCGGGCGGTGCCGGCTCCGCTGGTGCGGGTGGGGGAACCGGCTCGATCTCAGCCGCGGGCGCGGGCGGTGTCGGCTCCGGGTCGGAGGCACTCAGTCGCTGGATCGTCACACCGGCGACGATCACCACGGCAGCGACCACGGCGACCGCGACCAATGGGCCGCGTCGTGACCGCAGTGGAGGCAACGGATCGCTCTCGTGCTGCAGATCATCGACCAACCCGGCGAGTTCGCCTACCGTCCCGGCCGTCAACGCCCGGGTGACCCTTCTTTCGCGATCCGCTGCGCTCAGCTGTCCCTCGACATAGGCTGTATCGAGGACAGCAATGACCCGTTCGCGGTCTGCGTCGCGGGCCCGGATCGGTCCCGCCCGCCTCTGCTGGCCAGCGTCGGACATTCGCACAGGGTAATCGGCGGCGTTCGCCAACTCGATGGTGCCCGGCCGAATTCGGAGCCCGAAGCATAGGGGACTAGGCTGGTGGGTGGACTTCTGCGTGGCCCCGGTTCGGTCGACCTACCGACTCAATTCTGGTGGACGCAGCGTCGCCCGGACCATCAGCATCGATAGGAGAACACCTGTGAAGAGCGCCGTCGAGAACTTGAACCCGACCAGGGTCAAGCTGACCGTCGAGGTGCCCTTCGAGGAGCTCAAGCCGAGCCTCGACAAGGCGTACAAGACGATTGCCCAGCAGATCAACGTGCCGGGCTTCCGCCGGGGCAAGGTCCCTGCCGTGGTCATCGACCGCCAGGTCGGCCGCGGTGCGGTGCTGAACGAAGCGGTCAACGAGGCGATCCCCGCCAAGTACATGGAGGCTCTCGAGGCCAACGAGTTGGAGCCGCTGGCCCAGCCCGAGATCGAGGTCACCAAGCTCGAGGACAACGACGTGGTGGAGTTCACCGCCGAGGTCGACGTCAAGCCCACCTTCGACGTGCCCGACTACGACGCGGTCGTGGCCGAGGTCGAGGACATCGAGCTGAGCGACGCCGAGGTCGAGGAACAGATCCAGGCTCTGCGCGAGCGCTTCGGCACCCTCTCGGAGGTCGAGCGTGCGGCTGCCGAGGGTGACTTCGTGACCATCGATCTCGTGGCGGCCAGCGACGGCGAGCCCGTCGAGGGCGGCGAGGTCAGCGGGATGAGCTACCAGGTCGGCCGTGGCGGGATGATCGACGGGCTCGACGAGGCCCTGGCCGGAATGTCGGTGGACGAAGAGAAGACCTTCAGCTCGCAGCTGGTCGGCGGCGACCTGGTCGGCCAGGACGTCGACGTCACCGTGAAGGTCTCGAAGGTCTCCGAGCAGCAGCTGCCCGAGCTGGACGAGGAGTTCGCCCAGCTGGCCAGCGAGTTCGACACCGTCGAGGAGCTGACCGCCGACGTGCGCGAGCGGCTCACCCAGGGCAAGCGTCTGGAGCAGGCCGCAGCGGCCCGGGACGCGGTGCTCGAGTCGTTGTTGGAGCAGGTCAGCATTCCGCTGCCCGAGACCATCGTCACCGACGAGCTCAATGCCCGACGCCAGAACGTCGAGCAGCAGATCATGTTCTCCGGGATGACCATGGAGAAGTACCTCGAGGACGAGGGACAGACCGCCGAGGAGTTCGAGGCGGACCTCGAGCGCCGGGTCCGGGACTCGGTGACCGCGCAGTTCATCCTCGACGCCATCGCCAAGAAGGAAGAGCTCGGCGTCGACCAGCAGGACCTCTCCCAGCACATGGTGCGCCGCGCTCAGCAGTCCGGTCAGGACCCGCAGGAGTTCGCGAACCACATGTTCGAGCACAACCACATCCCGGACCTGGTCCAGGAGATCCTGCGGGGCAAGGCCCTGGCCACGATCGTGGAGTCCGCGACCGTCAAGGACGCCTCGGGCAATGTGGTGGACCTGAAGAACCTGCTGCCCGACGGCACCTACGCCGACCCGGCCCAGACCGCTGAGGCCGCTGAGGTCGTCGAGGCCGACGAGAAGGGCTCCGACGAGGAGGCCTGATCCAGCCGGTCCGCAACGACGCCGCCCACCCCGTGAGGGGCTGGGCGGTGTCGCGCATTCGGGGGAGGAGATCCTCGAGCCGTCGGGGGTAGCGTGGTGTGATGACGCTGCGTCCGCTCCTCGTGCGGCCGATGCTGAGCATGCTGTGTGTCGTGCTGGGGTTGGCCGGCTGCTCCACGGGCGTGATCGAGAGGCCCCACCCAACCGCGGGGACGAGCACCGATACCTCTGCGCCGGCTCCGGCCCGGTGGAATCTGCCCCACGACCAGCGCGGGATTCCCCGGCACGGTGCCTACCTGGGCATGGCATACGGGTCCAACAGCGATCCGTCTGAGCTGGAACGCGGCCTGGGCACGGTCAACGGGATCCGGCGCACCTACTTCACCGCCGATCAGGTGGCCTACGCGGTGCGTGAGGCCCGTGCCGATCTCGCGGCCGGCCGGATCCCCTGGATCAGCTTCAAGCTTCCGTACCCGTGGGCCGAGATGGCGGCGGGTCGAGGCGATGCCTGGGCCCGCGACCTGCACCAGCGGCTTGCCGAACTGCCGGGGCCGGTCTGGGTGGCCCTGCACCACGAACCCGAGGGCGACCAGGCGCGGATCGCCGACTGGCGCCGCACCCAGGAGCGGTTGGCCCCGATCGTGCGGGGAGACGATGTCAGCAGCGGGGAGCACGATGCGGAGCACAACATCGCCTATACCGTGGTGCTCACCGGATGGAACCAGATCCATGGTGCCCCGCAGTACTCGTTGGACAACCTCTGGCCACGTGGCGTGAAGATCGACGTGGCCGGCTTCGACGTCTACAACCTTCAGGGCACCGAGGATCGGGGAGAGACGGTCACCGCCGAGACGGATCTGGGCCGGGAGTACTTCGGCGCCTTTCGTCGGTGGTCCCGCAGTACCGGCGTCCCCTGGGCCGTGGCCGAGACCGGATACACCGACTACGCCCACCGGAAGGATCCTGACTGGATCGGTCGGACCTTCGCCGAGTTGAAGGCCGCCGGCGGGATCGCGATGGTCTACTTCAACACCGAGCTGCACGCCTTCGGGTCCTGGCCGCTACAGGGTGACAAGGCGAGCGCGTTCGGACGAGTCCTGAGCAGGGCGGCCGAGGCCCGCTGACCGGGCGGAGTGCGCTCTGGGCGAACACCGGCCCTGATCGCGTGGATGTGACGGACCCAGCGGCTAGGGTCGGCGACGTGAACCTTTCCAGCACTCCCCAGATGAACGGCGGCGCCGCGTCCTACGGTTTCGACGACAACGTCTACCAGCGGTTGCTCAGGGAGCGCATCGTGTTCCTGGGCTCCGAGGTGCGGGACCAGAACGCGAACGCGATCTGTGCCCAGTTGCTGTTGTTGTCCGCGGAAGACCCCGAAGCAGACATCTTCTTGCACATCAACTCACCGGGTGGCTCGGTGGACGCCGGTATGGCGATCTACGACACCATGAACTACATCCCCAATGACGTCGCCACCGTCGGCATGGGTCTGGCGGCCTCGATGGGCCAGTTCCTGTTGTGCGCGGGTACCAAGGGCAAGCGGTACGCACTCCCGCACGCGCGAATCATGATGCACCAGCCCTCCTCCGGGATGGGTGGCTCGGCCTCCGACATCAAGATCCAGGCTCAGCAGTCGCTGCACATCAAGAAGGTTCTGCTCGACCTGATCGCCGCGCACACCGGGCAGGACGTCGAGCAGGTCATCGCCGACTCCGACCGGGACCGTTGGTTCACCGCCGACCAGGCACTGGAGTACGGGCTGATCGACAAGGTGATCAGCAGCGCCAAGGAGACCGTTGGCGACGGACGCCCCGCCCACAAGAAGAACTGAGGACTGGAACATGAACTACTACATCCCTCAGTGGGAAGAGCGAACCTCCTACGGGATCCGCCGGATCGACCCTTACGCGAAGCTTTTCGAGGACCGCATCATCTTCCTGGGCACTCCGATCAGTGACGACGTCGCCAACGCGGTGATGGCGCAGTTGATGTGCCTGGAGTCGATGAACCCCGATCAGGACATCCAGATCTACATCAACAGCCCTGGTGGTTCGTTCACCGCGCTGACCGCCATCTACGACACGATGCGCTTCATCAAGTGCGACGTGCAGACCGTGTGCCTGGGACAGGCGGCCTCCGCCGCCGCGATCCTGTTGGCCGCGGGTACGCCGGGCAAGAGGCTGGCGCTGCCCAACAGTCGGATCCTGATCCACCAGCCCTATACCGAGGGCACGTTCGGTCAGACCTCCGACATCGAGATCCAGGCCAACGAGATCCTGCGGATGCGTGAACTCCTGGAGCGGATGATCGCCGATGCGACCGGCAAGGACATGGACACCGTCAGCCACGACATCGAGCGGGACAAGATCCTCACCGCCGAGCAGGCTGTCGACTATGGCCTGATCGACACGGTGATCGAGTCCCGCAAGGCCGCAACCCCGGCGCTGAACTGACGCAGGCGTGTCCCGCACCCGTGGTCCCACGGGTGCGGGTAGCGTCCGGACTGAGCGGCAACATCTCCAGCCATCCCCTCGGGGTCGGCCCTGATCGAAGGAACATTCGTGGCACGCATCGGTGATGGCGGCGACCTGTTGAAGTGCAACTTCTGCGGGAAGAGCCAGAAGCAGGTCAAGAAGCTCATCGCTGGCCCCAACGTCTACATCTGCGATGAGTGCATCGAGCTGTGCAACGAGATCATCGAGGAGGAGCTCGCTGAGGGGACCGAGGTCACCCTCGAGGAGCTGCCCAAGCCACGCGAGATCTTCGAGTTCCTCAACTCCTATGTGATCGGCCAGGAGATCGCCAAGAAGGCGCTCTCGGTGGCGGTCTACAACCACTACAAGCGGGTCAACTCCGGCCTCCAGCTCGGTGGCAGCAAGATGGGCAAGGACGACGCCGTCGAGGTGGCCAAGTCCAACATCCTGCTGATCGGCCCGACCGGCTGCGGCAAGACCTACCTGGCCCAGACCCTGGCCCGGATGTTGAACGTCCCGTTCGCGATCGCCGACGCCACGGCGCTGACCGAGGCCGGGTACGTGGGCGAGGACGTCGAGAACATCCTCCTCAAGCTGATTCAGGCTGCCGACTACGACGTCAAGAAGGCCGAGACCGGCATCATCTACATCGACGAGATCGACAAGGTGGCCCGCAAGGCCGAGAACCCGTCGATCACTCGTGATGTCTCCGGTGAGGGCGTCCAACAGGCGCTGCTGAAGATGCTGGAGGGCACTACCGCCTCGGTTCCGCCGCAGGGTGGCCGCAAGCACCCGCACCAGGAGTTCATCCAGATCGACACCACGAACATCCTGTTCATCGTGGGTGGGGCGTTCGCCGGTCTGGAGCAGATCGTGGAGCAGCGGGCCGGCAAGAAGTCCCTCGGCTTCACCGCCGAGGTCCGTGGCCAGGCCGAGCGCGACGCCCAGGATCTGATGGCCCAGGTACGTCCCGAGGACCTGACCAAGTTCGGGTTGATCCCCGAGTTCATCGGCCGGCTCCCGCTGATCGCCAGCGTGTCGAAGCTCGATCGTGAGGCGCTCGTCCAGATCCTCACCGAGCCGCGAAACGCCCTGGTGAAGCAGTACCAGAAGCTCTTCGAACTGGACGAGGTCGACCTGGAGTTCACCGACGAGGCGATCGACGCGGTCGCCGAGAAGGCACTCGAGCGGGGGACCGGTGCTCGCGGCCTGCGTGCCATCATCGAGGAGGTGCTCCTCGGGGTGATGTACGAGGTGCCCTCGCGCGGTGACGTGGCCAGGGTCGTGGTCACCGGTGAGAGCGTGCTCGACGAGGAGTCACCGACCCTGGTGCTACGGGAAGAAGAGCCCAAGAAGCGCAAGTCCGCCTGAAGGCCGTCTGCCGTGTCGCGCCGCTCTCGGACCTCAGTGCACCTGCTCGGAGCGCTCTGTGTGGCCCTCGGTATGGCCGGATGCACCTCGGGTGGGAAACCGGCCGAGAAGAGCGATCCGACCCGGGGTACCGCAGCCACCCTGGTCGCGGCCCTGCAGCAACACACGCTGAGCGGGGTTCCACTGAGCGACCCGACCGCCGCGGACTCCTTCACCCAGGCGGTGGCGGCCGTCGATGACACCCAGGTACAGGTCACCTCCGGCACCGCCGAGATCGTCGACGCCACCGCGACGGTGCCGTTGACCTGGCGTTGGAGCATCGACTCCGAGCACGTCTGGACCTATCGCACCTCGGTGCGGATGGAGCAGCGCGACGGCTCCTGGCTGGTCGACTGGACCCCCGAGGCGCTGGTCCCGGACCTGGGCGCCGAGGAGGTGCTCGACTTCTCGCGCTCCATGCCGCAACGAGCCGACGTGCTCGGGGCCGGCGGACGGCCCCTGGTGACTCAGCGCCCGGTGGTTCGCTACGGGCTGGACAAGGTGGCGCTGGGGAAGCGGCCGGTCGGCCCCGCGGCACGGCGGATCGCGGCGGCGGTAGACATCCGGCCGGGGCCGTACGTGAAGCTGGCCAAGGCGGCCGGTGAGCGAGCCTTCGTCGAGGCGATCGTGTTGCGTGCCGACACGGCCTGGCAGCGGGTCGATTCGGACTTCGCCGAGATCCCCGGCGCTCGCGCCGTCGAGGACTCCCTGCCCCTGGCGCCGACCCCCGAATTCGCCGCCCCGATCCTGGGCCGGGTAGGCCCGGCCACCGCCGAGGTCGTGGAGAAGTCCGAGGGACGGATCCGGCCCGGCGATGAGGTGGGACTCTCCGGGCTCCAGGCACGCTACGACGAACGGCTCGCCGGGACCGCCACCACCAGCGTCACGGCGATCCCGACCTGCGACGGGCTGCCTTGCCCCGAGGGTGAGCCGCGGGTACTCGAGGAGTGGCCGGGAACGAGTCCGAAACCGTTACGGGTGACGCTCGACGAGCGGCTCCAGGCCCGCGCCGAGAATGCCCTGGCCACGCTGCCGGCCGATGCAGGTGCCACCGCCTTGGTGGCGGTGAAACCCTCGACCGGGGCGATCCTCGCGGCCGCGAACGGGGCCGGTAGCGGTGGGACCAATGTGGCCACCTTCGGTCAGTACGCGCCGGGGTCCACATTCAAGATCGTCACGGCCCTCGCCCTGGCCCGAGCGGGCAAGGGGCCCGAGGACACTCTGACCTGCCCGGCGACGACCACTGTAGATGGCAAGGTCTTCAAGAACTACGACGACTACCCGGCCGCCCGGTTGGGTGACATCTCGCTGCGCACGGCGTTCGCGAACTCCTGCAACACCGCCTTCATCGGGGCTCGGGACCTGCTCGGCGACGACGACCTCGCCGAGGCCGCGCACTCGCTCGGCTTGGGTCTGGATCACGACCTGGGCTTTCCCGCCTATCTCGGTCAGGTTCCTCGGGCCGCGGGGGAGACCGAGCGAGCCGCGGGCATGATCGGTCAGGGCAAGGTGCTGGCCAGCCCCATGGCGATGGCCGGTGTCGCCGCCTCGGTCGCTGCCGGACACACCGTGCTGCCGCACCTGGTGGATGGGTACACGGCTCGATCCAGTGCGAACCTGCCACTGACCGGTGCCGAGGCCAAGGAGTTGCGTTCCCTGATGCGCTCCGTCGTCACCGAGGGGTCTGGCCGCTCTCTGGCCGGGCTGGGCGAGGTCGGGGCCAAGACCGGCACCGCCGAGTACGGTTCCGCCGACAAGAGCGGGTCGTTGCCGACCCACGCCTGGATGGTCGCGACGCGTGGTGACCTGGCCGTGGCGGTCTTCGTGGAGACCGGTGCCTCCGGATCCGGGACCGCCGGGCCGGTGCTCAGCCGCTTCCTTCGCTGAGCACCCGGCGGGACGTCAGTCCTTCGTCTTCTTCTCCTTGACCGGGGGCTCGCCGACCTCGGCGTCCACGGTCAACTCCGTCGCGTCGGCGATCACCGTGAAGGTGATGTCGCCGGTGACACGAGCGGTCTTGGCCAGATCACCGGCCGCCGACTCGGCCGCCCGGACGAGCTGCTCGGGACCCTTCACCTCGACCTTGAGCAGTGGGGTCTTCATCGAGACCTTGGCCGCCGACTTGGCGCCCCGCAACCCGATCAGGGCCGCCGAGACCCCCTCCAACAGTGCGGCCGAGGCCGAGGCCGCCGAACCCAGTTCGGTACCGGTGGGCCAGGTGGCGTGATGCACCGAGCCCTCCTGCCACCACGACCAGACCTCTTCGGTGACATAGGGCAGGAAGGGGGCCAGTAGGCGCAACTGCACGTGCAGTGCGGTGGCCAGGGTCGCCTTGGCGGACTCGGTCTCGAGGCCACCCTCGGCGCTGTAGGCGCGGTCCTTGACCAGTTCCAGGTAGTCGTCGCAGAACTCCCAGAAGAAGCGCTCGGCCACCTCCAGGGCCGTGGTGTAGTCGTAGGCATCGAACGCGGCGGTGGCCTGGTGCACCACATTCGCCAGCTGACCGACCAGAGCGCAGTCGACCGGAGCCGAGATGGCGATCGGGTTGACCTCGGTGGCCTCGACCGAGCCGAGCACGAACTTCGAGGCGTTCAGCAGCTTCATCGCCAACCGCCGGCCGACCTTCATCTGGGTCTCGTCGAATGGCGAGTCCAGCCCGGGTCGGGCCATCGCGGCCCGCCAGCGGACGGCGTCGGCGCCGAACTTGTCCAGGATCTCGGTCGGGACGACCACATTGCCCTTGGACTTCGACATCTTCTTGCGGTCCGGGTCGACCACGAAGCCGGAGATCAGGGCGTGGTGCCACGGCACCGCGCCGTTCTCGAAGTGGGCCCGCACCACTCGGCTGAACAGCCAGGTTCGGATGATGTCGTGGGCCTGGGTGGCCAGGTCCATCGGGAAGACCCGCTGGAACAGGTCCTCGTCGCGTTCCCAGCCGCCGGCGATCTGCGGGGTGAGCGAGCTGGTGGCCCAGGTGTCCATCACGTCGGGGTCGCCGATGAAGCCTCCCGGCTTGCCGCGCTGCTCCTCGGTGTACCCGTTCGGTGCCTGGGTCGAGGGATCCACCGGAAGCTCCGACTCGGCGGCCAGGATCGGCTGGGAGTAGACCGGCTCCCCCTCGGCGTCCAGGGCGTACCAGACCGGGAACGGGATGCCGAAGAAGCGCTGCCGCGAGATCAGCCAGTCGCCGTTCAGGCCGCTGACCCAGTTCTCGTAGCGGTGCTTCATGTGGTCGGGCACCCAGGCGATCTGCTCGCCCAGCCCGACCATGGTCTTGCGCAGGTCGGCGTTACGGCCGCCGTTGCGGATGTACCACTGGCGGGTGGAGACGATCTCCAGCGGTTTGTCGCCCTTCTCGAAGAAGTTCGTCATCCGCTGGGTGGGCTTCGGGTCGCCGTCCAGGTCGCCGCTCTCCCTGAGCTTGGCGACCATCGCCTCCCGGGCGCTGAACACGGTCTTGCCGGCCAGGTCCGCGTACTGGGTACCGGCCTGGTCGCCGGTCAGCCACTCGGGGGTGTCCCTGACGAAGCGGCCGTCACGGCCGATCACGGTGCGCACCGGCAGCTGCAACTCACGCCACCACTGGACGTCGGTCAGGTCGCCGAAGGTGCAGCACATCGCGATGCCGGCGCCCTTGTCCATCTCGGCGGCTGGGTGGGCGAGGACCGGGATCTCGACTCCGAAGACCGGCGAGGTCACCGTGCTGCCGAACAGATCGGCATACCGCTCGTCGTCGGGGTGCGCGATCAGCGCCACCGCCGACGGGATCAGCTCCGGGCGGGTGGTCTCGATGAAGATCGGGGAGCCGTCGCCCCCGTCGGTTGACACAGTGTGGAACGAGACCCGGTGGTAGGCCCCGGCGTACTCACGGGCCTCCAACTCGGCCTGGGCGACCGCGGTCTGGAAGGTCACGTCCCACAGGGTGGGCGCCTCCTGCAGGTAGGCCTCGCCGCGGGCGCAGTTACGCAGGAAGGCGCGCTGGCTGGCGCTCTGGGCGTCCTTGCCGATGGTGGTGTAGGTGCTGTCCCAGTCGACCGAGAGACCCAGAGTGCGCCACAGCGACTCGAAGGCCTTCTCGTCCTCCTTCACCAACGTCTCGCACAGCTCGACGAAGTTGGGCCGGCTGATCGGGATCTGCTTCTTCGGGTCCGGCTTCTCCGGGGCCTTGAAGTCGGGGTCGTAGGGCAGGCTCGGGTCGCAGCGGACCCCGAAGTAGTTCTGCACCCGACGCTCGGTCGGCAGACCGTTGTCGTCCCAGCCCATCGGGTAGAAGACGGACTTGCCGGTCATCCGCTGGTAGCGGGCGATCACATCGGTGTGGGTGTAGGAGAAGACATGGCCCACGTGCAGCGAACCGCTGACGGTCGGCGGCGGCGTGTCGATCGAGTAGACGTTCTCGCGCGGCTGGGTCCGATCGAACGCATAGGTCCGATCGTTCTTCCAGGTCTCAGCCCATTTGCTCTCGAGGCCCTCCAGTGCCGGACGCTCCGGTACCTCGACACCGCGGGACTGCGGCGTCGGTGCGTGCGTCTCGGGGCTGGATTGTTCAGTCATGCGCTCAATCCTATGGGCGCGTGGAGCCGGGCAAGAAATGGGTATTCATGCTGGTGGGTGGCGGCCTACCGTCGAGTCATGGTGATGGTGCAGCCGCCGAACGCGGCGGACGTGGGGTGGCGGTTCTTCGCCGACCCCCGCGACTTCCTCGATAGTGCGGCGGAGTTCCTGGCCGCCGACCCCCTGCAGTTCACCGTGATGAACGCCTGGGCCAGGCGTGAGGCCGGCCGGTTGGACAGTGGTCTAGCCGAACCGATCGACCGTCCGTACTGGTACGCGGTGCACCGTCGAAGCGGCAGGGTGACCGCCGTCGCCATGCGTACGGCACCGTTCGCGCCACACCCGCTGTGGGTGCCACCGATGCCCGAGGAGGAGGCGCGCGACTTGGGCAGGATCCTGGTGGCCCGGGCCGAACCGGGCACCGAGCCCGATGCCGAGTGGGGCGCGAACGGGATGGCACCGGCGGTGGCCCAGGTGGCCGAGGAGGTGACCAGATCGTCGGGACGCCGGATCCATGTACTGCAACACCAGCGTCTATTTCAGTGTCGCGAGGTGCTCCGACCGGCTCGACCGGCAGGAAGCCTGCGACAGGCCCGGCCCGAGGAGGCAGGTCGGGTTGTCGACTGGCTGGCCGGGTTCCACCTCGCTGCCGACGAGCAAGCCGGGCACCCGGGGGCCCGATCCGAGGTGGCCCTGCCGCTGGTCGAGGTGCGCCATCGGATCCTGGACGGCATGTACTGGGTGTGGTGCGATCCGGCAGGCGAGTGGGTCCATCTGAGCGGGCTCGGGGCGCTGAGCGACGGTATCGCCGGGATCGGGCCCGTCTTCACTCCGCTGGTACACCGTGGCCACGGCTATGCCGGCTGGGTGGTGGCCGAGCTCACCCAGCGAGTGCTGGATCGGGGTGGGGTGCCGTATCTGTTCACGGACCAGGCGAACCCGGTCTCCGGCCGGCTCTATCAGTCGCTGGGCTACCGCGCCGTCTGCGATGCGGTTCAGTTGCGGGTCCGATGAGGTTCTGAGCGGCGCTCAGCCGCGGTACGGCTTGGCGGATCCTGGCTCGAGGTGATGGGGACACTTCTCGCCGGGGGCGCACGAGCCCGGACATGGGGTGAGGCCGGTCACGGGCCTAGACTCTGCAGAGATGAGTGAGCAGCCCACCCCGCGTCCCCGACTCGCCGAGACCTTCGCCGAGGTGTCGGACGCTCTCCTGTCCCGTTGGCCCGAGTCTCGACTCGAGCCCAGCCTGGACCGGATCCGCGCCTTCACCGAGTTGCTGGGGGAGCCCCAGCACACCTATCGGGTGGTGCACCTGACCGGAACCAACGGCAAGACCTCCACGGCCCGGATGATCGAGACCCTGTTGCGCACCATGGAGTTGCGTACCGGACGCTTCACCTCGCCGCACCTGGAGAAGATGTCGGAGCGGATCAGCATCGACGGTGCGCCGCTCGACGATGAGGCATTCGTCCGGGCGTTCAACGATGTCGCCCCCTACACCCACCTGGTGGATGCCGAGCAGGAGCATCCGCTCAGCTTCTTCGAGACGATCGTCGCGATGGCCTTCGCCGCCTTCGCGGACGCCCCGGTCGAGGTGGCCGTGGTCGAGGTGGGCATGGGCGGCGCCTGGGATGCCACCAATGTGGCGGACGCGGACGTGGCGGTGGTGCTGCCGATCTCGGTCGACCACGCCAAGTACCTCGGTGAGACACCCGAGGAGATCGCCGCCGAGAAGGCGGGCATCATCAAGCCCGGCTCCTTCGCCGTGCTCGCCCAGCAGTCACCGGCCGTTGCCGAGGTGCTGCTGCGCCGGGCGGTGGAGGTCGGCGCGACCGTCGTCCGTGAGGGGATGGAGTTCGGTGTCATCGATCGGGTGCCCGCGGTGGGTGGCCAGCTCGTCTCGATCCAGGGCCTGCGTCGCCGCTACGACGAGCTCTTCCTGCCGCTGTACGGCTCCCATCAGGCCCAGAACGCCGCGGTGGCCCTGGCCTCGGTCGAAGCGCTGCTGGGGGACTCGGGTCTCTCCGATGAGGTCGTTCGTGATGCCTTCGCCGAGTTCACCTCGCCCGGTCGTCTCGAAGTGGTCCGCCGCAGTCCCACCATCGTGCTGGACGCCGCTCACAATCCGCATGGTGCGGAGGCCTGTGCGGCGGCCCTGGAGGAGTACTTCGCCTTCGACCCGCTGATCGGCGTGATCGGCGTGATGTCCGACAAGGACTACGAAGGTGTGCTCGCTGCCTTCGAGCCGATCCTGGCGCATGTGGTGGTGACTCAGAATTCCACCGACCGGGCGATGCCCGCCGAGGCGCTGGCCCAGGCCGCCCGCAGTGTCTTCGGGGAGGACCGGGTGACGGTCGTTCCGCGCCTGGCCGATGCCATCGACCGGGCCGCGGCGCTGGCCGAGGCCGGGGGAGCGTTCTCGGACTCGATCAGTGCGGGTGCCGTCCTGGTCACCGGATCGGTGATCACCGTGGGCGAGGCCCGGGCCCTGCTCAAGCCTGCCGGAAAGTTGGACCGATGACCGAACCCGACACGACCGGATGGGATGTCCCGACCCGTGCCGAGCGGCCGGCCAAGAGTCGCGCCTCGCTGCGCGGGATGTGTGCGGGGGTGCTGTTGCCTGAAGCCATCGTGCTCGGCCTCAGCGCACCGGTACTGATGGCCAACGGGGACGTCAGCAAGCCGATCGCGCTGAGCGTGGGACTCGGCCTGGCCGTGGTCTGCGTGCTGGTCTGCGGGTTGCTCCGCCGCCCCTGGGCGATGTGGCTGGGTCACGCGGTCCAGGTGGTCGCGGTGGGCCTCGGATTCGTGGTGCCGATGATGTTCTTCGTCGGCGGGCTCTTCGCCTTGCTGTGGATCATGGCCTACGTGCTGGGGCTGCGGATCGCCGAGGAGAAACTGGCTGCCTGGAATCACTGGGACGCGCAGCAGAGCGCCTGACTGCTCAGTCCGCGAGCGCCTGGGCGAGCACCCCCAGTGCTCGGTCCAGTTCGGCGTCACTGGGACCCCCGAAGCCGACCAGCAGCCCGCTCAGTGAGGTCCGTCGGCAGTAGTCGCGCAGCAGCGTCACCCGGAACCCGGCCGCCGAGGCGGCATCGTGCGCCCGCTGTGCGCGGTCCGGCTCGAGCAGCCAGGTCGAATACATCCCGGCCACCGGACCAGCCAGCGTCGCATAGGGCGCGAGCGCCGCCATGACCTTGGGGGCCCGCTGGGCGTAGACCCGCCGGGCGCTGCGGATCACGGCGTCCACATGACCGTCGCGGAGCAAGGTGAGGAAGGCTCGTTGGACCGGCCAGGACGGCAGATCGCCGGTGATCCGCCGATAGGCCAGAACCCGCTCGTGCACCGGATGCGGCAGTACCGCCCAGCCCAGGCGGAGTGAGGGAAGCACCGTCTTGGAGGCGGTGCCCAGATAGCCCACCCGATCGGGGGCGAGGCTGGCGAGGGCCGGTACCGGGGCGACGTCGTATCGGAACTCGGAGTCGTAGTCGTCCTCGATGACCAGGCATTTGTCCCGGGTTGCGACCTGCAGCAACCGCAGCCGGTCGGCGGCGGGCATCACCCGTCCGGTCGGATGCTGGTGGGCCGGAGTGACGAAGGCCGCCGCGCATCCGGCGAGCGAGTCCGGGGGACGGTCCACCGGGAGTGAGCGGTCCTCACGCCCGACACTGTGCGCCATCGCGACCACGGCCCGGTAGCCGGGATCCTCCACCGCGATCGGACCCGCCGGTAGCCCGACCAACAGTTGCCGGAACCCGTCCGCGGTGCCGCCGGTGACCAGCACGTCGTCCGCGCTCACGCGCAGACCGCGGGTTCGGGTGAGCCGCTCGGCCAGTGCCTCGCGAAGCTCCCACAGTCCGGCCGGGTGCTGGTAGGCGCGCGGTGGGGTCGCCATCGATACCTCACGCCAGGCCCGCCGCCACACCGGGCTCGCTCCCGGGTCCTGCCAGGGGGTGCCGGCATCCATCATCACCGGGTCGTCTTCGGGTGGTCGGCCGGCTGCCGATCGGGTGGCTTCCGTGGCCGGGGCCAGGTGCCCGCCCGAGGTTCGCAACCAGGTGCCCGCACCGCTCCGTGACTCCAACCAGCCTTCGGCCCGAAGCTGATCCCAGGCCTGTTCGGCCACGCCGCGGGCCACCCCGAGATCGCCGGCGAGGCGCCGGGTGCTCGGCAGTCGAGCACCGTCGGCGAGGTGGCCGGTCAACGCCAGCTCGCGGACCTGGTCGGCGATCTGGGTGGCCAGTGGTCGTGGGTCCGCCCGGTCGATCCGCAGCGGGAGCACGTCCAGCGCCATCACTTTCATCCTTCAAGTGGTCCAGATAAAAAGGGGAGAACTGGACCATGTCAATAGACCAGTTGTTGCCCAGTATGGGACCTATGAAGCACTCCTCACCACTGGAACCCACCGAACGCAGCACCGTGCGGCGAGGCAGGCATCGGGTCGTGACCGATCGAGGAACCCTGCACCAGATCCTGACCGATGGCCTGGTGGCCCACCTCGGTGTGCTGTCGGGCCGCCATCCGGTGGTGCTCCCGGTCGCCTACGCGTTCGACCCGGACGGACCGGACCGCGAGGGCACCCTCTATGTGCACGGATCCGTCGCCTCGCGCTGGCTGGTGGACTCGATGACCCATCGGGTCTGTGTCACCGTCACCGAACTTGATGGGCTGGTGCTGGCCCAGCGCGCGTTCAACCACTCGATGAACTACCGCTGTGCGGTGGTGTCGGGTGTCGCGCGTCGGGTGGACCGGCCCGGTGAGCTGCGCCGCGCCCTGGACCTGATCGTGGACCACTCGGTACCCGGACGGGCCGCGACCCTGGAGCCGGCCAGTCGCAAGGAGCTTGCCGCCACCGCCGTCTTCGGGGTGCCGCTGTACGAGGCCTCGGTCAAGGTGCGCAGCGGTGGGCCCGGCGACTCCGATGCGGAGCGGGTACCGGGGGTCTGGGCCGGTACCGTCGGCCTCGGTCGGGTGGCCGATGAGCCGGTGAGCGCCGATTACGCGGAGTCCGCCGCCCTGCCGGCGGAGGTCACCGCCCGCGCTGCCGGGTGGGGGGCTCGATAGGGTTCGGTGCATGAGTGAACGCACCCTGATCCTGGTCAAGCCCGATGGCGTCAAGCGTGGTCAGGTCGGAGAGATCCTCCGTCGTGTCGAGGCCAAGGGATACACCATCGCGGCCCTGCAACTGGTGCAGGCAAGCGACGAGATGCTGGCCCGGCACTACGCCGAGCACGAGGGCAAGCCGTTCTACGCCCCGCTGGTCGAGTTCATGGGCTCCGGCCCCGTCGTCGCCGTCGTCGCCGAGGGTCAGCGGGTGATCGAGGGATTCCGGGCCCTGGCCGGGACGACCGACCCGACCTCGGCACTGCCGGGCACCATCCGTGGCGACCTGGGGCGCGACTGGGGCCTGCCGGTCCAGCAGAACCTGGTGCACGGTTCGGACAGTGTCGAGTCCGCCGAGCGCGAGATCGCGATCTGGTTTCCCGGCCTGTGATCCACTCCTGATCGACCGGGCGGCACGCGTTGCGCGTGTCCTGCCTGGAAGCGAGGGTCGCGCTCCCTAGGCTGGAGTGGCTCGTCGGATCTGTGTTCGGCGGGTCTTCCCCACGAACCACCCAGGCGAGGCACCGACCAACATGGCGAACAGCTTCATCGGCCGGGACATGGCGGTTGACCTAGGGACCGCCAACACCCTGGTCCACGTGCGCGGCAAGGGCATCGTCCTCGACGAGCCCTCCGTCGTGGCGACCTCCACCAGCACCGGCGAGGTCCTGGCGGTCGGCCACGAGGCGAAGCGGATGATCGGGCGTACCCCCGACTCGGTGAAGGCGATCCGCCCGTTGGCCGATGGAGTGATCGCCGACTTCGATGCCTGTGAGCAGATGCTGCGGCACTTCATCTCTCTGGTGCATCGACGTCGCTACCTGGCCAAGCCGCGACTGGTGATCTGCGTGCCCAGCGGAATCACGACCGTCGAGCAGCGAGCGGTCAAGGAGGCCGGCTACGCGGCGGGTGCCCGCAAGGTCTTCGTCGTCGAGGAACCGATGGCGGCCGCGATCGGGGCCGGACTTCCGGTTCACGAGGCCACCGGCAATATGGTCGTGGACGTCGGCGGCGGCACCACGGAGGTGGCCGTGATCTCGCTCGGCGGGATCGTCACCTCCCTGTCGATCCGTACCGCCGGGGACGTCCTGGACCGGGCCGTGATGGCGTGGATGAAGAAGGAACACTCCCTGATGCTCGGCGAGCACACCGCCGAGGAGATCAAGATGACCCTGGGCTCGGCGTTCCCGATGGCGGATGAACCCGAGGCCGAGGTCCGTGGCCGGGACATGGTCTCGGGCCTGCCCCATACCGTGGTCGTCTCTAGCGCCGAGGTCCGGCAGGCTCTCGAAGAGCCGCTGCACGCGATCGTCGACGCGGTGCGCAGCACGCTGGACTCCACCCCACCTGAGCTCGCCGGCGACATCATGGACCGGGGCATCGTGCTGACCGGTGGTGGCGCGCTGCTGCGTGGTCTGGACGAACGCATCCGCCACGAGACTCAGATGCCGGTACACATCGCCGAGGATCCGCTCAGCTCCGTCGCCTACGGAGCCGGGAAGTGCGTCGAGGAGTTCGACGCGCTGGCGCAGGTCTTCGTCTCCGACAACCGGCGGCGCTGATGGGTCTCTCTCCGCTCTCGCGCGATCGACGCTGGCAATCCCCGAAGGACGAGCGATCACCGCTTCGGACCAGTCGTAGTCTGCTGGTGGCTCTGGTGCTCACCTGTGCGGCGCTGATGACACTGGACCACGCTACCGGGTCCGGATCGCCCCTGGAGCCGGTGCGTCGGGCGGTCGGCGAGGTGATGGGACCGGTGGAGAACGTGACCGCGCAGGCGGCCCGCCCGTTCACCTCGATCGGGGACTCCTTCACCAGCCGCGACGAGTTACGGCGTCAGGTCCGCACCTTGCAGAGCCAGAACGCGACCCTGCGGGAACAGGTCGCCACCGCGGGCTTCGACCGCAACCGGCTGGCCGAGTACGAGGGCCTGATCCGGACCGCCGAGAAGAACGGACGGGCCCTTCTGCCGGCCCGGGTGGTCGGCTTCGGGCCGGCTCAGTCGTTCAGCAGGACCGTCACGATCGATGCCGGCAGTTCATCGGGAGTGCGACCGGATCTGACGGTGGTGAACAACGACGGACTGGTCGGCCGGGTGCTCCGGGTGACCCGGAGCACCGCGACGGTGCTGTTGATCATCGACGACGACTCGGTACTCGGTGGCCGGGTCGGTGACAGCATGGAGGTCGGCTTCATCAAGGGACGCGGCCGGATCAGCGGATCCGGCCAGCTCGACTTCGACCTGGTGGACACCGAGGTCACCCCGGCCGAGGGTGACACCGTGGTGACCTGGGGCGATCAGGGCGGCGCCTCGAGCGGCCCCTATGCGGCCGGGATCCCGGTCGGCCGGGTGACCGAGGTGTTCAGCAGTCTGCGAGACAACTCGCGCCGGGCGGTGATCGAGCCGTTCGCGGACTTCAGCTCCCTGGACCTGGTCGGTGTGGTGGTACCCAGCGGTACCACCGGTGATCGGGCCGTGATCGAGGTCGATGGCTCGGTGGCTCCCGCACCCGACACGAGAGGGAGCGTGCAATGACCCCGTCTCCGCTGGGGGCCGGCCGCTGGGCCCTGCTCGGGGTGGTGCTGGTCGTCGCTCTCGCGCTGCAGACCTCCTTCTTTCCCCATCTTGCGGTGCGCGGTGTGGTTCCCGATCTGTGTCTGCTGGTGGTCGTCGGGGTGGCCCTGGCTCGTGGGCCGCGTGCCGGCATGCTGTTCGGCTTCGTGGCCGGCCTTCTGCTCGACCTGGCCCCACCGGCCGAGCACGTGGCGGGCCGCTGGGCACTGAGTCTGGTGGTCGTCGGCCTCATGGTCGGCTGGGTCCGCGCCAACGAGCGTCGTGGATCGTTCTCGACCGCCTGGGCGAGCGCCGCGGCGGCCTCCTTCGTGGGGACCAGCATCTTCGCGCTCACCGGTCTGTTGGTAGGTGACCTGTCGCTGTCGGTCTCGGATCTGCTGCCGGTGGTGCTGGTCGCCCTGGTATGGGACATCTGTCTGGCACCGCCGATCCTGCTGCTGGTGGCCCGGATCTGTCGGCCGACTCGAGGGGCCGAGGTCCTGACCGGTGCGAGTGGCCCGGTTCGGTGACTCGATGATCAGATCTCAGTCCGAGCGCAGTCGGTTGCGGTTGGTGGTGCTGCAGGCACTGGTGCTGGCTCTGTTCGCCACCCTGCTGGGCCGGCTGTACTACCTCCAGGTGGTCACCGGTGAGAACTACCAGCTTAAGGCGGCGGATCAGTCGGTGCGCGACATCGTGGTGCAGCCCCAGCGTGGCCTGGTGGTGGACGCTCAGGGGCGGCCGCTGGTGGCCAACCGCACATCGTGGGTGATCTCGGTGGACCGCAACGTGGTCGACAGGCTGTCCGAGAAGGAGCAGCGGATGGTGCTGCGCCGGGTCTCCGCGGTGGTGCAGCAGAGGCCTCGGCTGGTCGCCGCGAAGCTGCTGGACTGCGGCCACGAGGACGCCAAGGCCGACCTGTGCTGGAACGGCTCGCCCTACCAGGCCGTGCCGATCGCCCAGGACGTCACCCGCAAGCAGGCGCTCCAGGTGCTGGAGCAGCCCGAGGACTACCCGGGGGTGCTTGCCGAGCAGCAGAGTCTGCGTTCGTATCCCGAGCCCTACGGCATCAACGCCGCCCACCTGCTCGGCTACCTGTCGCCGGTGACCAAGGACGAGCTGGATGCCGCCATCGAGTCGGGGGATGCCTCGCTGAACGGTGCCTCGGTGGTGGGTCGTGCCGGAGTCGAGAAGCAGTATGACGACTATCTGCGGGGCATGCCCGGGTCCAAGCGGGTGGCCGTGGACTCGATGGGACGGGTGATCGGTGACGCCCCCAGCGTCGAGTCCCAGCCCGGGGACACCCTGGTGACCAGTCTCGACGCCAAGGTTCAGTCGGTGGTGGAGAAGGAGCTGCGCACCGCGATCAGCAATCTGCGGGCCACGATGGATCCGGTCACCGGCCGCAGGTTCGCCGCCGACGCCGGTGCGGCAGTGGTGCTGGAGGCCCGGACCGGCCGGGTGGTGGCGATGGCGAGCGAGCCCACCTATGACCCGGGAGTCTGGGTCGGTGGCATCACCACCAAGCAGCTGAACCACCTGTACAGCGAGAAGGCCGGGACCCCGCTCCTGTCCCGAGCCACCCAGGGGCAGTTCGCGCCCGGCTCGACCTGGAAGCCGTTCATGGCGGCAGGTGCCCTGGCCGACGGCTACTCCCGGGACACCCGGCTGGACTGCTCCTCGGGGTTCCAGGTGGGCAATCGGGTCTTCAAGAACCATGAGTCCGCCGCATCGGGAATGATCGGGTTCCAGGACGCGCTGCGGGTCTCGTGCAACACCTTCTTCTACCGGGTCGGCTACAACCTCTGGCAGAAGTACGGCTCGGATGTGGCCGACGTGAACGCCAAGGACCCGCTCGTCTCCGAGGCCAAGGTCTTCGGGTTCGGCTCGCCGACCGGGATCGACCTGCCGGGTGAGGCACCCGGCCGGGTGGCCGATCGGCGCTGGAAGAAGGCCTACTACGAGTCGCAGAAGGGGTATTACTGCGACATCGCGAAGAAGGGCCGCGGTCCCGGCGTCAGCGACTTCCTCTACCGCTTCTCCCAGGAGTTCTGCGTCGAGGGCTACGCATATCGGGCCGGAGACGCGGTCAACTTCTCGATCGGTCAGGGCGACACCATCGTGACGCCGCTCCAACTGGCCCGGGCGTACGGCTCGCTGGCCAACGGCGGCACCCTGTACGAGCCGACCGTCGGCAAGGCCGTGGTCAGTCCGGACGGCAAGCTGATCCGCCGGATCACGCCGAAGAAGGCGGGTAGCAACAAGGTCTCGGCAGCCAACCTGGCCTTCATCGACGCGGGCCTGCAGAGCGTGGCCACCACCGGCACCATGGCGTGGAAGCTGAACGGCTTCCCGCTGGACAAGGTGACGGTCCGAGCCAAGACCGGATCCGCCGAGGTCAACGGCAAGCAGTCGACCGGCTGGGTGGCTTCCTACACCGACGACTACGTGGTGGTCATGATGATCAGTCAGGCCGGTACCGGATCCGGCTCGGTGGGTGAGTCCATCCGGCACGTCTACGAGGCGCTCTACGGAGTCCAGGGCGAGACCGTGGATGCCAAGCGCGAGGCCATCCCCGGACTGGTCGCCGCCGACGCACTGCCCACCTTCGCCAAGGACGGGTCGATCCTGCCCCCCAAGGCCCGTAGGGGTGGCGACAGATGAGTATCCGAACCGCCGCGCCGGCGCGCACCCTGAGCCGTCCGGGCCTGGACTGGCTGCTGCTGGTGGCCGTGGCGGCGTTGCTCGTGCTCGGTACCTTGCTGGTCTGGTCGACCACCTCCGCCCGAGATGTGCTGACGGGTGGCGACGACGCACTGTTCTTGCGCAAGCAACTGGTCAATGTGGCCATCGGCGTGGTCCTGATGGTGCTGGTGATGGCCGTCGATCGGCGCTGGGTCAGGATCCTGACACCGGCGGTCTATCTGGTCTCGCTCCTGGGCCTGGTACTCGTCTTGGTGATGGGATCCGTGGTCAACGGATCCAAGTCGTGGTTGCAGTTCGGTGGATTCTCGGTACAGCCCAGCGAGTTCGCCAAGTTCGCCGTGGTGCTCGGGATGGCGCTTCTGGTGGCCGAGCGGGTCGAGGGGTCCTGGAGCCGCCGGGTGGGCACGGTCGAGGTCGTCGGCATGCTGCTGGTGGCAGCGGTCCCGACGGGACTGATCCTGCTCCAGCCGGATCTGGGGACCGTGCTGGTGCTGGCCGCGACCGTGTTCGCGGTACTCGCTGCGGCCGGTGCGCCTCGACGTTGGCTGCTAGGACTACTCGTCGGCGGGGTCGCGGTCGCGTTCGCGGTGGTCAAGGCCGGTGTGCTCAAGCCGTACCAGATCGACCGGTTCATGGCGTTCACCAATCCGGCGCTGGATCCCAAGGGTGCCGGCTACAACACCGAGCAGGCACGAATCGCGGTGGGCAACGGGGGCCTCTTCGGCCAGGGGCTCTTCGGTGGCTCCCAGACCCGGGCGGGCTTCGTACCCGAACAGCACACCGACTTCATCTTCACCGCGGCCGGAGAGGAGCTCGGACTCCTCGGAGCCGGCCTGATGGTGCTGCTACTCGCGGCGGTGGTGTGGCGGGCCTGCGCGATCGCGTGGGCCAGCGATGACGTCTTCGGCCGGGTCGCGGCTGCCGGGATCGCCTGCTGGTTCGCCTTTCAAGCCTTCCAGAACGTCGGGATGTGCCTGGGCATCATGCCGGTCACCGGAGTGCCACTCCCGTTCGTCTCCTACGGTGGCTCCTCGGTCTTCGCCTCGATGCTGGCGGTCGGCCTGCTTCAGAACATTCATCTGCGTTCCACGGCTACCGCCCCCACCCGGATGGCCCGCCTCTGACCCGGGGCCCCACCCCCGCTGAGACGGCACTTCTAGTTACTCCGGGGTGAGGCAGAACCGCCGTGTCAGCGGTCGGAATGCCTCCTGTGGTCTCCAGGTCTTTGGCAGACTCGGCTCTGTGTACGTCAAGATCTGTGGCATCACCGACCCTGCCCTGGCCCGGGTGGCCGTCGAGGCCGGCGCCGACGCGATCGGCATCATGATGAACCGGACCAGCCCCCGGGCGATCTCGGTCGAGCGCGCCCACGAGGTACTGACCGAGGCCCGGGTGACGGCCGCCGAGGCGTGGCGCAGCCTGGACACGGTGCTGGTGGTGAGCGACAAATCGATCGCGGACGCCGTCGCGATCATGGACGAGTTGGATCTGGACGTCCTGCAGTTGCACGGTAACTACAGCGCCGAGGAGATCCGGGAGGCCAGCGAGTCGGTCGACCGGGTATGGCGGGCGACCTCGCTGACCAAGAGCCCCGACCTGACGGTCGGCGTGCACGGTGAGGAGGCACTACTGCTGGATGCACCCCGTGGCGGATCGGGCGAGACCTGGGATCTGACCGCGCTGGAGGCTTCCCGGCCGACCGGCCGTTGGCTGCTGGCCGGTGGCCTCAATCCCACGAATGTCGCCTCGGCCCTCGCG
The DNA here is from genome assembly GCA_964396585.1 of uncultured Nocardioides sp. GTDB lineage: Bacteria > Actinomycetota > Actinomycetes > Propionibacteriales > Nocardioidaceae > Nocardioides. The sequence goes on along the minus strand of CAYNFY010000041.1, from coordinate 4,825 downwards.
CAGGCCCGCCCGTGGGGCGTGGACGTCTCCAGTGGAGTCGAGTCCGCCCCGGGTGTGAAGGACCCCGACCTGGTCCGGGCCTTCGTGGCGGCGGCGCGCGGGGTCCAACCGCTGTAACGCCGATCTGGGTCAGATATCGACACCGATCGGCGTTACAGACATCCATCGCCCAGCGCGTAGGCTGGTGCGGGTCCCCAACAACGTGAGGTCAGTCCCATGTCTAGCGCGCCTGTCGGCACCGCTCCAGAGTCGATCTTCGCCCGTCTGGAGCCCAAGCTCCCCGGCGTCTCCAAGCCGATCCAGTATGTGGGCGGCGAACTGAACTCGACCGTGAAGAGTTGGGATTGCGCCGCGGAGTCCGAGGCAGGTGGCGAGACCGTCCGCTGGGCCCTGATGTACCCCGACGCCTACGAGATCGGCCTGCCCAACCAGGGCGTCCAGATCCTGTACGAGGTGCTCAACGAACGCGACTGGATCATGGCTGAGCGCACCTATTCGGTGTGGTCGGACATGGAGCAGGTGATGCGCACCGGTGACGAGCAGGGTCCGATCCCGCAGTTCACCGTCGACGGTCACCGCCCGGTGCGTGCCTTCGATGTCTTCGGGATCAGCTTCTCTACCGAGCTCGGGTACACCAATATGCTCAACGCGCTCGACCTGGCGCAGATCCCGCTGTATGCGCGGGACCGGACCGATCAGGATCCGATCGTGTTGGCCGGTGGCCATGCCGCCTTCAATCCCGAGCCGATCGCCGACTTCATCGACGCGGCCGTGCTCGGTGACGGGGAGGAGGTCGTCCTGGCGATCTCCGAGGTGGTGCGGGAGTGGAAGACCGAGGGAAGTCCCGGTGGCCGTATCGAGTTGCTGCGCCGACTCGCGGTAGGCGGCAACGTCTATGTGCCCGCCTTCTATGACGTCACCTACACCGAGAGCGGTGCCATCGAGTCGGTGGAGCCGAACGCCCCGGGCATTCCGGTCCGGATCCGCAAGCACACCCTGATGGATCTGGACGCCTGGCCGTATCCGGCCAAGCCGCTGGTGCCGCTGGCCGAGACCGTGCACGAGCGATTCAGCGTCGAGATCTTTCGGGGCTGTACCCGCGGCTGCCGGTTCTGCCAGGCCGGGATGATCACCCGACCGGTACGCGAACGTTCGATCAACACGATCGGCGACATGGTCGAGACGGGGATCCGCGCCTCAGGCTTCGAGGAGGTCGGGCTGCTCAGTCTCTCCAGCGCCGATCACACCGAGATCGGGGAGGTGGCCAAGGGCCTGGCCGACCGGTACGAAGGCCAGAACGTCTCGCTGTCTCTGCCCAGTACCCGGGTCGATGCGTTCAATATCAGTCTGGCCAACGAGTTCTCCCGCAACGGCCGTCGCTCCGGGCTCACCTTCGCCCCCGAGGGCGGCAGCGAGCGGATGCGCAAGGTGATCAACAAGATGGTCACCGAAGAGGACCTGATCCGTACCGTGGCCGCGGCCTACAGCCACGGATGGCGGCAGGTGAAGCTGTACTTCATGTGCGGTCTGCCCCGTGAGACCGACGACGACGTGCTGCAGATCGCCGAACTGGCCAAGAAGGTGATCGCCAAGGGCCGGGAGGTCTCGGGACGCAACGACATCCGCTGCACCGTGTCGATCGGCGGCTTCGTGCCCAAGCCGCACACCCCCTTCCAATGGGCTGCGCAGTTGGACCACGAGACCACCGACGAGCGCTTGCGCAAGCTGCGCGACACGGTGCGTGACGACAAGAAGTACGGTCGGGCGATCGGGTTCCGCTACCACGACGGCAAGCCCGGCATCGTCGAGGGTCTGCTCTCGCGCGGTGATCGGCGGGTGGGCCGGATCCTCGAGGAGGTGTGGCGCGACGGCGGTCGGTTCGACGGCTGGAGCGAGCACTTCTCCTTCGAGCGCTGGATGGGAGCGGTCGAGAAGGGGCTGGCGGGTACCGGGGTCGACCTCGACTGGTTCACCACCCGCGAGCGTGAGCTCGACGAGGTACTGCCCTGGGACCACCTCGACTCCGGTCTGGACAAGGACTGGCTCTGGAGCGACTGGGAGGACGCGATCGCGGTCGCCGAAGGGGCCGACATCGAGGTCGAGGACTGCCGGTGGACCCCCTGCTATGACTGCGGCGTGTGTCCCGAGATGGGCACCGAGATCCAGGTCGGCCCCACCGGTCAGACGTTGTTGCCGCTCAGCGTGGTCTGAGCCCGGAGCCGGGCGGAGGAGTGGTCACTAGGGTGCAGTCGGGCTGGGTGACCGGGACCACGAGATCGGCCCACACCGACCGATGATCCGAGACCGCCGAGGGCATGGTGCCGGCTTGGGTGGCATGGATGTCGGTCGAGTGCAGGATGTAGTCGATCCGGTTGCGCGGCGCTTCCCCGGGCACGGTCGGTCCGGCACCGGTCCCGGCCACCCAGGCGTCGGCCAGGAACGTGCGTGCGATCCGCAGCGCGGGCATGGCGGGGTAGGAGTTCAGGTCTCCGCCCAGCAGCGAGGGCATGGTCTCGTCCTTCATCCACGTCCGGATGCGCTTCATCTGACGGGCGCGGATCGAGCCGCGCGAATAGTCCAGGTGGGTTCCGAACACCGCCACGCGCTGACCCGCGACGTCGATCTCGACCCGGAGCAGCCCACGCTGCTCGGTCCGCCCCGGGCGCGGGAGCATCCGGTTGCTCCACGTGACGACCGGGTACCGGCTGAGGATCGCGGTTCCATAGCCGAAGGAAGGCTCACCCCGGCGGACCACGTTCACGCCGAACACCTGTCGCATGCCGAGCTTCTCGCCCAACCAGGCGCTCTGGTCGGTATCGCGACTCCAGCGTCCGTGCCGCTCGACCTCCTGTAATAGCACCACATCGGGGTCGACCCTGCGGATCTCCGCAGCGATTCCGGGCAGGTCGCTTCGGAGCCCGCGATGAGCCCGGTGAATGTTGAATGTCATCACCCGAAGCGGCTGCGACGTCTTCACCGGGGTGCAGTGCAGCGCGGCGGGCGGGGAGGGCAGTGGTTCGGGATGCCTCGTGGGCAGTGGGGCCGAGGAAGGGCGCGGCGGCACGGTCGACTGGGGGCCCGGGGTGCCGTCGACCGAACTCCCGGGGCCGGGTCGGTTTGCCTGCCAGAGCACCAGGACCAGCGCGAGCAACAGCAGTCCGGCAACCAGCGGGGCGGTGAGGTCACGTGTGGGGGACGGCATCGCCGGAAGGATAGACGCTCGTGCCAGAGCCTGGTCGTGGCGCGTGCCCGTGATGTCGGTGGCGGAGTCGAGAATGTGACTCATGAGCCAGTCACCACGCCGCGTCCACCTCGATGACGAAGAGCGTCGTCGGCGGATCGCGCTACGGCACGGAATCGCTCCCGCAGGGCGCTTCGAGGATCCGCTGACCGCCACCCGTTCCGTGGTGGCCCTGCATGCGACCGAGCCGGCAACGGTCCACCTGGCCCTTCAGGCCCGGACCAGACAGCTGGCGGTCGGCGATGTCGAAGAACTGCTCTACGACGCGCGCAGCCTGGTCAAACAGCTCGCGATGCGCCGCACGTTGTGGGCGGTCGAGCCCGACCTTCTGCCTGCCCTCCTGGGCAGCGCCAGTGCCCGGGTCGCGGCCCAGCAGCGGCAGCTGGTCATCAAAGACGTGGAGAAGCACGGTCTGACCGAGGACGGATCCGGCTGGTTGGATCGGGCCACTCGGGCTGTCCTCGAACGACTGGCCGACGGTAGCGAGTTGAGTGCCGCGCAACTGCGCGAACAGATCCCCGAGCTTCAGGGGACCTTCACGGTCGATGCCGCCAAGAAATACGGCGGTACGTTCAATATGGCGCCCCGGGTGCTCACCGCGATCGGCGCCCTGGGCAGCATCACCCGCGGCACCAACAGCGGGCATTGGCGCACCTCGCGACCAAGCTGGACCGAGACGGAGACGTGGCTGGGGTACCGGCCCGTGGCGTTGTCGGAGTCGCAGGGGTACCTGCGCCTGGTGCATGACTGGTTGGCGCGGTTCGGGCCGGGAACCGAGAACGACATCGTCTGGTGGCTCGGCTCCACCAGGGCCGTGGTGCGGCGGGCACTGACCGAGTTGGCGGTCGAGCCGGTGACCCTCGACTCCGGTGAGCTCGGCTATGTGCTGCCGGGCGACACGGCGACTACCGAGGATCCCGGCGCTTGGGCCGCACTACTACCGGTGCTGGATCCCACCACGATGGGCTGGAAGCAGCGTGACTTCTACCTGCCCTCCGAGCACGTGCCCTACCTGTTCGACTCCAACGGAAACGGAGGGACCACCGCCTGGTGGAACGGGAGGATCGTCGGCTGCTGGGTGCAAGAGCCGGACGCGAGCGTCCGGGTGATCCTGCGCGAGGGGGAGGCCGAGCGGATCGGGGCCGGCGCCCAGGCCGCATTGGAGGTCGAGGCCGCACGGGTCACCGAGTTCCTGGGATCCACGGTGATCGCCTCGGTCTACAAGTCCGCACTGATGAGGGGGCAGCCCTTGGCCTGACCTACCCTTCTTCCGTGCGTCAACAGCCCGAACAGCAAGCCCCGCCGGTCCAACGTCTGCGGATCCGCTATGCCAAACGCGGGCGGCTGAGATTCAGCAGCCACCGGGACTTCTCTCGCGCCTTCGAGCGTGCGGTGTTTCGCGCTCGGATCCCGATGGCCTACTCCTCGGGCTTCCACCCGCACCCACGGATCTCGTATGCCGGGGCGGCCCCGACCGGTTCGGCCAGCGAGGCCGAGTACCTGGAGATCGGTCTCGCCGAGCAGGTGGTCGCCGCTGACATCGCCCGCGCCCTCGACGAGGCGCTCCCCGAAGGACTCGACGTG
>CAYNFY010000040.1:0-36305 GCA_964396585.1 uncultured Nocardioides sp. | reverse complement strand
CTGTTCTACGACGAGACCGGATACGCCGGTCTCTCGGACATGGCCCGCTACTACATCGGCGGCATCCTCAAGCACGCCCCGAGCCTGCTCGGCTTCACCAATCCGACGGTGAACTCCTACCACCGGCTGGTGCCCGGCTTCGAGGCCCCGATCTCGCTGGTCTACAGCCAGCGCAACCGTTCGGCCTGCGTCCGGATCCCGATCACCGGATCCAACCCGAAGGCCAAGCGCGTCGAGTTCCGCTGCCCCGACCCGTCGGCCAACCCCTACCTGGCCTTCTCGGCCCTGCTGCTGGCCGGCATCGACGGCATCAAGAACAAGATCGAGCCTGCAGACCCGATCGACAAGGACATCTACGAGCTGCCGCCGGACGAGATGGCCGAGATCGCCCAGGTCCCGACCACCCTGGACGCGGTGATGGACACGCTGGAGAGCGACCACGAGTTCCTCACCCAGGGCAACGTCTTCACCCCGGACCTGATCGAGACCTGGATCGACTACAAGCGCACCCAGGAGATCCTGCCCGTGCAGCAGCGCCCGCACCCGCACGAGTTCGAGCTCTATTACGACATCTGATCCGGGGCTTTTCGCCCTCTGTCAGTAGTGGTCGAAAAAGGCCCCTGACCTGCACAAACGTCTTTCGGCGTCTGTCAGCGTCAGGGGCCGTTTTTCGTTGTTCTGCGGCCCCAGTGCGGCCCCAGAGATCGCTCACGGGGACCGGAACGTGGTGCACACCTGACAGGTATGACCCTCTCCAACCGCCGCGACTGCCGCCGAACTGGTCGCAGCGTTCATCGATCCTGCCCTCACTCACGACGTAGCGATCGCCTCGTGGAACCCCTCCGAACTAGCCTGGAGTAGCAACACCAGTCCGAGTGACGTCGAGACCACCGACGGCCACCGACCCCGAGGAAAGGAGAGGCGATCATGACCACCCCGGCCAAGGCGCACGCCCCGATCTCTCCCGGCGAAATCCTGCTGACCGAGTTCCTCGAACCCTTGGACATCAGCCAGAACCGACTCGCCCAGGCCACCGGTCTCTCCCAGACCCGGATCAGCGAGATGGTGCGCGGCAAGCGCGCCATCACCACCGACACCGCACTGCGGCTATCCAAGGCCCTCGGGGTCGACGACCGGTTCTGGATCAACATCCAGACCGACTACGACCTCGAAGTCCAACGCGACATGCACGGTGACGAACTGGCGAAAGTGATCACCCTGGTCGCGAGGTGAAACTCGGCCGCCAGGGGCCCCACCATCTCAGGATGAACGGAGGTCGTCGACCAATGACCACCACCCTGCACCAACCACCATTTACAGATTACGTCCAATATGGGACCTTATCTGTTATGGCAGGCGAGTTCCTCACGATCGAGGAGACAGCAAGCATTCTCGGAGTTTCGACTCGTCATGCCCGCAGGCTCGCGGACGCTGAGGCCCTCACTCGAATCGCCCGCGGGCTGATCGACCGAGGATCGGTCGACCGCTACCTAGCCGCCAATCGCCAAGGCCGCACTCGCGCCTGGGCCGAGCACACCGCTTGGGGCGCCGTCGCGCTCTTGGCGGGACAGGATGCCGATTGGCTTGGAACCGTGCAGGCCTCCCGTCTCCGGTCGACCTTGCGTGACATCACCGACGTCGACGACCTGTTGACCCGAATGCGGGACCGCGCCCAGGTCCATGTCTACGAGGCCCACCGTGCGGCGCTCCCTCGCCTGCGGGATCGGATGGTCGCGACGAACCTGAGGCTGCTCGGGATCAGCGACGCGATCGACGAAAACGCGGATGGTTACCTCGCCACAACTGACCTCGATAGCCTCGTCCGCACGCTCGGCCTGCGGACAGCGGCAGGCGGGACTGCCGCGGTGCGCACGACCGGGTTTGACTTCCATCGCGTTCGCGACCTCGTCGCGACCACGACAGTGGCTGCGTTGGACGCAGCGACCAGCACCAATCCACGAATCAGCGGTGTTGGCCGACAGGCACTCGACGAGGCGCTGACTTCGTTCCGCACGAAGTCGCGCCCACGTGGGACGATTGGCTACATGACGACGACCCAGCATCACGGAAGCCCCGCCCTCAGCGGGCGCGTGGGTCGTCTCGTGCAAGCCCACCGAGACGACCTGCTGGCAGTGCTGGCTCAGCACGGTGTCACCAACCCAGAGATCTTCGGCAGCACCGCCCGCGGCGATGAACACGACGGCAGCGACCTCGACCTACTGGTTGACCTCGCGCCCGGGACCGACCTGTTCGACTTGGTCCACATCAAGGCCGAGCTTCAGAACGTGCTCGGCGTGCCGGTCGACCTCGTCCCGCGAGACGGCCTCAAGGAACGGGTTCGCATGGCGGCGGAGAAGGACTTGGTGGCGCTGTGAGCCGCGGTGACGAGGACCGGCTCAGCGACATCGCCAACGCCGTCGCTGCGATCGGTTCTCACCTCGAACGTGGCCCCATTTCCGATGACCTGGTGATGGACGCCGTCGCGATGCGCCTTCTCGAACTCGGCGAAGCTGTCAAGGGTCTCAGCCCGGAAGTCACGGCCACCGAGCCAGACGTCGACTGGATCGGAGCTGCTGGCATGCGCGACTTCCTCGCCCACCACTATTTCGCCACCCGCCCTGACATCGTGCAACGAACGATCGATGGGCGACTGCCTGGGCTGAACGCCGCCGTCGCCCGGATGCGGGCCCGGATCACCGACCCAGATTCGGCCACCGGAGGCCCCACCGCGGCCCCAGCCTGACCGGCAAGAACGTTTGCGCAGGTCAGCCCGGGTGCATCAGTCACTATTACGACATCTGATCCGGTTTCGTTGGCCGGCTGTCGACCCTGTCGAGGCCCAAATACCGCAGAGATACCGCAGGAGATCCGGTTGAACTGTTCTCGACGGCTCATGACGGGCCTAGCTGGCGGCGTGTTGGTCACCAGTCGAGTGGGGCGTCGCACCCACTCCAGCCGTCGTCGAGCTGGGTGGGAGCTCTCGATCCGGGCTGACCGCACGCTCGTCTATGAGCGTCTCCTCACCTACGGCTCAAGAGCCCTACCTCCTCGGCTACCTCGATGGCGCACTCCTCATCGACCTGTGGCCCGGACCGGAGGTCCCCGAACCGATGCGGGCCTATTGCTCAGCGGTCATCGCCGCGACGTTTCAGGCGCCCATCCCGACCGAGTACGAAGTCGCGCGCAGCGACATGGACATCCGGCGCACCACGCGCGACGTCGTCAGGGATACCCCCTCGTAGGCCCAGCAGCGAAGCCATCGAAACTCGCCTCCCAGGCAAAATGCGAAGTGGCGCGTATGCAAAACCGCGGATGGAATCTATGCAATCTGCAGGATGGGGCCGTGGTTGTCTACCTCCCCCGTATTGCCGACGGAGAGCTCGAACGACGCTTACGCGCGATCGGCGCGGTAGTGATCGAGGGACCCAAGGCGTGTGGCAAGACCTGGACCGCATCGCAGTACGCCAAGACGACTTTCCGCCTTGACGAGGATCCAGCCATCCGGGCTCTGGTCAGAAACGCTCCTGAGCAGTTGTTTGACAACTCCCCGCCGATCCTCTTCGACGAGTGGCAGGTCGAGCCCACCCTCTGGAACCGCGTTCGACGGCAGATCGATGACCGATCCGGCAAGGGGCTCTCCATCCTCACCGGATCGGCAACTCCCAACGACGACGCCACCAGGCACTCTGGCGCCGGTCGATTCGGCGTCATTCGCATGCGGCCCATGAGCCTCTTCGAGTCGAAGCACTCCAACGGCGAGGCTTCGCTAGGCGCTCTGCTGGCAGGAGAACCGCAGTAAGGGAACGGCCAGCATCTCTCCTTCATGGACGTTGTTCAGCGTGTGATCATCGGCGGCTGGCCCGAACTTCTGGACGCTGACGAGGAAGCAGCCCGCGACTGGCTCCGCGACTATCTTCGCCAAATTGCCGAGGTCGATGTCCAAGACCTCGGCGTCCGGCGCAACCCCAGCAACATCCGCCGGCTCCTGGCGTCCCTCGGCCGCTCGGTGGGCCAGTCGACGAAATCCACCGAGATCGCCAAGGACGTCAGTGGCGACGACGGCCCCATCGCACGCGACACGCTCGCCAACTACTTGAACGCGCTCGGGCGACTCCATATCGTCGACGACTCCGAGGCGTGGCGCCCGCACATGCGCTCACGGATCCGGCTTCGCCAAGCGCCAGTCCGCTATCTCGTCGACCCATCCCTGGGACTCGCGGCGCTGGACCTAGGCAGCACCGAACTGCTGCGCGACCTCAACGCACTGGGCTTGCACTTCGAAGCACCCGTTGTACGAGACCTCAGGGTCTACGCCCAGCCGCTCGGCGGAACCGTCGACTCCTGGCGAGACTCCAACGGCCACGAAGTCGACGCCATCGTCAGCGTGCGCGACAACAAGTGGGGCGCATTCGAAGTCAAGCTCGGACACGACGCCGTCGACGAGGCCGCGAAATCACTCTTGCGCTTCGCCGCAAAGGTCGACACGAGCAAGCACGGCGAACCCGCCTGCCTGGGCGTCATCATCAGCAACGGCAGCTACGCCTACCGACGCGAAGACGGCGTCCACGTCATCCCAATCGGATGTCTCGGCCCATGAGCACGTGCCCTCTTTCGACTCGGACCGGTACACGCCACTGCACACGGCAACCCGGCCGCAGTCGCACGTCGCAAGCCGCCCTACATCCAACCCCTGCCTATCTGGCGCTGCCCCCCCGAAGGGGTCTCATCCCAGCCAGTTCCTGAGGCGTTCTCGATGAGCAAGCACCGGGTCCGCATCGACATCGGCCTGGTCCGCAAGTGCCTCGGCGAGAACCCTCGCACCGCCGACGAAGCAGGAGTATGGACCTACCAAGTCACGCGTTCAGGGTCTGGGTGTGGATGCCGCGGCGGTCGCAGCCTGAGCAGGTGTTCTGCGCGGGCCGTGCAGCAGGGCTGCACAGCCCGCACAGTCAGCCGATCTCAACTACTACGTTCCTCACACTCCAAAGGCGGGGGCGTAGCGAATAGATCCCGTCGGTACTGCCGCCGCCTGGTCGAGGGCGAGAACCATGAGGTTCTCGTCGGGCACCTCGAAGGTTGCCGAGATTCCGGAGAGGGACGCCCGATGGAATCCGAACCGTGGGTAGTAGTCGGCGTGTCCCAGCACGACTACGAGATTCTCACCGAGCTCCCGCGCCGCGTCGAGACCCGCGCGGATCGCCGCCGTTCCGGCCCCCGATGACTGGTGCTCAGGAGAAACCGCGCATGGGCCGAGGGCGAGCGCGGGTTCACCGCCGACGTGGCACCGCGTCAGGAGGGAGTACCCGACGACTGTCTCGTCATCGCTCATTGCCATCACTGACAGTTCCGGCAACCAGGCCTCGGTGTCGGTGCGCAGGGCTTCGACCAGATCGGCCTCGAGGTTCGTCGGAAACGCAGCTAGAAGCACCTCGCGAATGCTCAACCGGTCGGTGTGTGTGTCTTCTGCACAGGTCGTCCAGATCATCGTTGCTTTCCTCGGAAGTCGTAGGTGGCTCGCAGGTCCCGGGAGATGGTCCTGCGGTGGTTCTCCAGTTCGGCTCGCAGACGCGCGTCGGTGCGGGCCGTCGCCCAGGCATTCTCACGTTGCAGCTTGTGATAGCTGACCAGACGGCGTTCAGGAAGAACTCCCTCGGTCACCGCAGCGACGACCGCACAGCCGGGCTCACCGGTGTGGCCGCAGTCCCTGAAGCGGCAGTCCTGTGCCAGTTCCTCGATCTCGGTGAACACCTGGTGGAGCCCTGACTCGGAGTCGTGCAGCCCAACGGCCCGCAGGCCGGGCGTGTCGATCAGCACTCCCCCACCCACCATAGGAAGGAGGTCGCGACTGACGGTGGTGTGTCGTCCCTTGCCGTCGCCGTTCCGGACGCGTCCGGTCGCGAGCTCGTCGGCTCCGAGCAACGCGTTACCCAAGGTCGACTTCCCGACGCCCGAGGGTCCGAGCAGCACCACCGAGCCGGTGAGCAGGTCGCGCACGCGATCCAGACCCAGGCCTGTGATCGAGCTTGTGACCAGCACCTCCACGCCGGGTGCCAGCCCGGCTGCAAGGTCGCGCAGCTCAGCTCTGCGCTCGTCGGTGACGTTGTCGGCCTTCGACAGCACGATCACCGGGGTGGCACCACTGTCCCAGGCCAGAGCAGTCATGCGCTCCAGACGCCCGAGGTCCAGGGCAGTGGCGAGCGAGGCCACGATCGCAACGGTGTCGACGTTGGCGGCGAGGGTCTGACCTTCCGACGTCCGTGAAGCAGCCGAACGGACGACAGCGCTCCGACGCGGTAGGACCGCCTCTATATCGCACGGATCGCCCCGGCGTACGGCGACCCAGTCGCCGCTGCAGACGGCATGACCCTCATACCGCGCACCCACCGGACCCTCGGCAGTCAGGGCGGTGGCCTGGCCACGGTCCACGCGCGCGATGCGCGCCGGAATGAGCCCGACCGGTGCGTACTCGGTGAACGAGGCTTCGAAGAACTCGTCCCAGCCCAAGTCATTGAGGGTCGGAACGAATGGTTGATCTGAATGTGACGTCACTGTGGGTGACAACGGTTTGCTCCCTTGAAGCAAGGGGCCTCGTCAGGCAACGAGTACGCCGCACCTGCCTCAGGAAGGCGGTATCAGCGAAGGACTCGGAGCGAAACGGAGACCGAGGAATGAAGGCTGAAATCAGGCGCGCCGAAAAAGCGCACAGCGTGTACGTCATCAACCCACACTCCCTTCCATCTGCGTCCAAGTACGGAACCAAGTCCTTACCGGTTCGGTAAGGCACAAGGCGAATCGCTGTTGTGATCTCTTTGGCGGCAGACTCCACCAGACTTCACCAACTTCCGGGGGCTCAGTTGGACGTGATCACCACCCCGCTTCCCTGAGTCGGTCGATGCCATCTGCGGCATGACGGCGGATGGAAGAAGGCGATCGACGCAGCGGTCCGCGAAGACGTCGGCCCCGTTACCCCGACCGGTGTCGCTGCGATCGTGGCCCCGGTACGACCGCAGCCATCGCGCACGACATCGGCGATTTCTTGCCTGATGGCTACGACTTCATCGTCCCCAGCCGCAAAGGCACCCGCCTGCCCGGCGTCGCCTGCGCATCCGAACACTGAATCCCGACGAGGACGGGAGGGAGCCCAGCGTGAACGGCATGGAACACATCTCCCTCCTGGGCCTCGTCGCGACCGACGAGCAGACCCGGGAGTGGATGGCCGCCGCGCGCACAGCCGAGACCTGGGCACGCATCCGGCGCTGGTCCAAGGTCGAGACCGTCGCCGTGCTCACAATGCTCACCAGCCTCGCGCTGCTCTTCGTCGCCCCGTTCGCGTCGATCCCGGTGCCGATCTGGAACTACGTCACCGACGTCGAGCGCACGCACCTCTACTGGTAGATCTTGGGCGTCTCGGGCATCGCCGCGGTCGGAGGCATCGGCGCGGCCACGGTCGCCAGCAGTTGACGGCAGCGAGCCTGCGTCGCGGACGGCCGGATTGCCGTCGGCACGGTCGACCGGGCGATCGAACACCCCGGAAGCAGGGACGGCCGGACCTGGTTCGACCTGCGTATCAGCGCCAAGCTGCAGGGGGGGCACGACGCTGCGCCGCCGGCTGCACCTCGAGGGTGAGCATCTGGATCGACGGGTGGGCCGTCCGGTGTGCTTTCGCCACAACACGCTCGACGCCCGATGACCTGGACGACGTCCTCCTCGACCGGTGGCCGGGCAGCCCCTGACCTGCCGGCAAGGTCGTACCGCGGCCCTATCGGTCGAGGATCAGCCATCCGATCCTGGCCTGAATTCTAGTCCGTGAGCCCGGTGAGAATCGCGGACACCCCCGAACGGTATCGCTGATCTCGGTCACCCTCGAGGAGGCCGACAGCATCGGAGTACCGAGGCGTGGCATGACCCTGAGTCCGACTCAACTCATCGATCAGGCCGCGCCAAGACCCGTCGGCAACCAGCGCGAGGTACGCCTGTTCCTCGATGACGAATCCGACGGTGTAGTTGCGAAGAGCGAAAGCAATGTCGGCGACGTCGATGCCGTCGCGCAGAATGCCGGACAGAGCCCCACTCAGCTTGGTTGAGAGCGCAACGGTTGCGTTGAACGGCGAGTAGGAGCCCGCAACGATGCGGCCGCCGTCTCGGAACCGGAGCAAGGCCGCGCGCATCTCGACGCAGCATCGGAGCACACGCTCGATGCCTGGGCTCGCACCGTCGACCGAGGCGAGGTCGACCGTCGCGTACACCGCGTCGGCCATGGCTCGCTCGAGATCGCGCTTGTCCCGGAAGTGCTTGTACAGCGCACCCGGGGTGACTCCGGCCGCACGTGCCAGTTGGCGCATGGTCAATCGGTCGACACCCTGTTCGGCGACGAACTCATGAGCGATGGCGACGAGCCGATCGCGCGTCAGGCGGGGGCTACTCACACCCACAGCCTAGGTGAACGTTGTTGACTGGACCATCGGCGTCCTCTACCTTGCTCGGGTGAACAATGTTTACCCAACCGTCGGTGCAACGTCGCGGCAACGGACGTTCCTGCTGATCCTGGTGGCCTGCGGCGCTCAGCTGATGGTGGTGCTCGATGGGTTGATCGTGAACGTCGCCCTACCCGATATCCGCTCATCCCTCGACATGTCTGCGTCCCAGCAGCAGTGGGTCATCTCCGGATATCTGGTCTCCTTCGGCGGACTTCTACTCCTTGCCGCGCGCGCCAGCGACTATCTCGGTCATCGCCGAGTATTCGTGACCGGAATAGTGATCTTCACGCTAGCCAGTCTCGCCGGTGGCGTGGCCCAGGACGCGGGAGTTCTCCTCGTCGCACGGTTTCTTCAGGGAATAGGTGCGGCGGCTCTGGCGCCGGGCAGTCTGACACTGCTGACGTCGGTCTTTCAAGGCGACCTGCGCGCGCGAGCGATCTCGATCTGGAGTGCCACCTCTTCCGCTGCCGGGGCACTGGGAGTCGTGCTCGGCGGAGTCATCACCAGCAGCCTCGGATGGCGCTGGGTGTTACTGGTGAATGTCCCCATCGGTGTCGCCCTCTGGCTGGGATCCCGCAGGATCCTGCCCACGTCTGGCGACACCGGGCCACGACGTCTGGACGCTCCCGGTGCGGTCCTCGTCACCGTCGCGACCGGCGCCTTGGTCTTCGGACTCTCCCGCGTCACCGAAGGCGACTGGGAATCAGTGCAGGTAATCGGTCCACTGTTACTTGCCGTCGCGGCAACCGGAGGATTGATCGCAAGCCAGAAACGAAGCTCCGACCCCCTGATCCCCCTCACCATATTCCGACACGGCAACCTAACGCTCGCCAACATCATCATCGCAGCGCTCGGCGCCGTCCTGACCTCGGCGATGTTTCTCCTCTCGACATATGAGCAGGAAGTTCTTGGATACTCCGCACTGGAGACTGGAATCTCTCTGCTTCCGCTGAGCGCGGTCCTGACCCTCGGAGCGTTGGCTTCCAAGAGCCTGCTGCACAGATTCGGCGCACGCCCGGTGATCCTCGCGGGCAGCCTCCTCATGGCCAGCGGCTCGGCGTGGTTCACGGCGATCACAGACGGTGCCGCATTCACCACCGGAATTCTCGGACCCGCCCTGCTGTTCGCGGCCGGCGCCGGAACCATCGCCATGCCCTGCGTCAGCGTCGCCACGACCGGCGTGGCGCCGCACGAAGCCGGACTGGCCTCGGGATTGGTCAACACCGCGCGCCAACTCGGTGGCGCCGTCGGGATTGCCGTCCTGATCACCGTTACCTCCACCTCCGGGGATGCGACCGACGGGTACCGATCAGCTTTCGCAGCGACCACGGTCGTGGCAGTCGCCATCGTGGTGCTCGCCGTGTTCCTGCGCGCGACTCCACGAGTCGGTCCCCCCGCGTCCCCGAGAGAGTCAGCTGCGCGGCGCTGAGCTCACTCGGACGCCGGTTTCGATCTACCCCGGCGTGGGTAGCCTCGAATCCATGCGTTCGCTCCGTCTCGTCCTGCTCTCTGCCCTGGCACTGTTACTCATCCCGCTGAGTGCGACACCCGCACTGGCCGCGAGCGGCACCATTACGGGGGTGGCGCTCGACTCGAACGGCAAGCCGCTGCCCCACGTCGGCTGGGAGCTCTACACCTGGGAGGGTGGCGAGTGGACCACGCTTCAGTTCGGGCCCAAGACCACGGACACCAACGGCCGCTTCTCCCAACGAGTAGTGACCGGAGGGCAGTACCGGGTCTGCTTCTACGACACCTATTACGGCCCGGCCTACTCCGCACAGAACACCTACTGGCAGCCCGAGATTCGCCACCGTGACACCTGCTGGCCCAACGCCTCCTCCTGGCAGACGGCACCGACCTGGACCTCGACGACGGCGACTCCGTCCAAGACCTTCACCGTCAAGCTGCCCAAGCAGGGGCTCGGCATGGCTCCGGTCGATCCCTTCATCATCGGCTCATACCAGGTCGGCCAACCCCTGACCATCGTCGGGCAGGAGGGCTGGCGGCCGACGAACGCATCCTTCAGCTACCAGTGGATGACCCAGCAGAACGGCTCCCCCGTAGCCCCCATCCCCGGCGCCAACGCGGCGACCTTCGTCCCCACCGCGGCTCAGTCCGGCAAATGGGTCTTCGCCTCGGTGACCGCCAGCCGCCCCGGATACAAACCGGCCACCCTGACGACGCCAATGACGATGGTCGGCACCGTCCACGTCCAACCGACCACACCGTTGAAGGTCACCGGCACCGCGAAGCCGCACGCCACCCTGACTGCCAGCTTCGGCAAGCCCGCGAGCACCTACAGCGAATTGAGTTGGTTCGTCGACGGCGTGCCGCAACCGGATTTCACGTCCTACGATTCCGCGAGTTCCACCTTCCCCGTCACGAGCGACCACTCCGGCGCGCGGATCGACGCCCGGCTGAAGATGTACAAGTTCGACAGCCAGGGCAACTACATCGACGGCACCGACACCTACCGTCGCGTCCAGGTTCAGGTTTCCGGCAGTCGGCCGAAGCAGGCACTGCCGGTCACCTCAGCTCCGATCGGCCAGCCGACCCTCGGCCGGATACTCAAGGCACCGACCGGCGTCACCGCCGATCCGAAGGCCACGGTCAGCTATCAGTGGCTGCGCGGGTCCAAGACCATCAAGCGCGCCACCAAGAACCGCTACAAGGTACGCGCCGCCGACCTGGACAAGAAGTTGAAGGTCCGAGTCACGGTGAACCGTCCGGGCTGGTGGAACACCTACGTCACCACCTCGACCGCCAAGGTCGCGAAGAAGGCCCTGAAGAAGGGCCGGGTCAAGGTCGTCGGTAAGGCACGGGTCGGCAAGCGCTTGACGGCCCGAGCGACCGGCTGGGGCCCGAAGCAGGTGAAGATCCGCTACCAGTGGCTACGCGACGGGCGCGCGATCCGCGGTGCCACCAAGGCCCGCTACAAGATCCGCAAGTCCGATCGGCGATCAGCCGTCAAGGTCCGTATCACCGTGAAGAAGGCCCACTATCTGACCGTGACCAAGACCAGCAAGAGCCGGAAGATCAAGCGCTGATCGTCCTCGATGCCACGTCGCCCGGCGAACTCCAAGTTTTGACAATACTTGAAGTTCGCCGGGAAGTCGCCTAGTTTGTTACCAACTTCAAACTTGGTTCAATCTGGGAGTTCACTTGAAGACGCCCGCCACGCCTCCTCACTTCGGCACCTTGTGGGCTCGCATCAGCGAGAGCGACCCAGGTCGCTTCGGCCACATCCTTGAAGCAACCCTGCCCGTGAGCGCGTCGACCAGCCGCTACCTCCCCTGGGACAAACTCAGGTTCAAGACGCCACCGGCCGACCTGACCCATGAAGAGTGGTGGCTCGGTGTGAGACTCGGTCGGCGCAGTGCGCAACGCTCCTTGCCGCAGCTACGTTCAATTGAGGGCGCTCCGTTCTCGTACCTGCTGCCTGACGAGGTTCTAGCGGGCGTCGACAAAATCGCCCGAAACGCCAGCGGTGCGATCACCATCACTGAAGAGGTGACGAACCCGGCCACGCGGGACCGATACATCATCAACTCACTGATCGAGGAGGCGATCACCTCAAGTCAGTTGGAGGGAGCAGCCACCAGTCGACGCGTCGCGAAGGCAATGATCCGCGATGGTCGAGCGCCGCGCGACCGCAGTGAACGCATGATCCTCAACAACTACTTCGCTATGCGGAAGATCACTGAACTTCGCGACGAACCCCTGACTCCCGAACTTGTCTGTGAGATCCACCGGATCGTTACAGAGGGAACGTTGGACAATCCGCTGGCCGCAGGCCGGATCCAGGACGACGACAACGAACGCATCGCAGTGTGGGGTGGTGGCGACCAATTACTCCACAGGCCCCCGGTCGTCGCACAACTTCCCGCTCGCTTGGACCAACTCTGCGCCTTCGCCAACGGAGACGACAGCGAGGCGTACATCCCACCGGTACTGCGCGCGATCACGGTGCACTTCATGATGGGCTACGACCACTATTTCGAGGATGGAAACGGCCGCACTGCCCGCGCACTCTTCTATTGGACCATGCTCCGCAACGGCTACTGGTTGACCGAATTCTTGACCATCAGCCGCATCCTCAAACTCGCTCCGTCGAAGTATGCGCAGTCCTTCCTGCTCACTGAGCAAGACGACGGCGACCTCACCCACTTCTTCATCCACCACCTCGAAGTGGTCAATCGCGCCATCGAGGACCTTCACTGCTATCTCGCGCAGAAGGCTGAGGACCTGCGCGAACTCCAGCGCGCCATCAAGTCAGCGCCCGGTGAGTTCAACCACCGACAACTGGCACTTCTCGAGCACGCTGTCACTCACCCGGACGCCGTCTACACCGTGACCAGCCACTGCACCAGCCACCGCACATCGGGAGAAACCGCTCGCAGCGATCTGATGGACCTTGCGCGTCGGGGCTATCTGAACCGCGGGAAGCAAGGCCGTAGATACTCCTGGGTGCCCGTCGACGACCTCTCTGAGCGGCTTGCTGCACGATAGTCCCCGACTCCGCACCGTCTGACTGGAAGGACTCGTAGTGCTGGATCCCGTTTCAAGATGGTCAAGTGGATCAACGGAGTCGAATTCATCACCGACCTCGACGAGGGCGGCGGCGGACTCGGGGGTACAACAACGACCATGAGTTCTTCGGCTACCGAGCGACGATCTGATTCCGAGTCCGATGAGTGACCTCGGTACCCGGGTCCGCGACGCGGTCCGAGACTGGCCACCCTCGTCATTCGCATTCGTCATGGCCTCGGGAATCACTTCATCCGCGCTGCAGCAGGCCGGCGCCGGCGGCTGGTCCGTGCCACCGCTGCTGGTCGGGATCACCGGATTCGTGGTCCTGCTCGCCGTTGCGCTCGCCCGCCTGGTCTCGACCCCGGTCGAGGTCGTACACAGCCTCGCCGATCCGGCGCGGGCCTTCGGCTACTTCACCGTGGTCGCCGCCGCCGGGGTACTCGCCGTGCGCCTCGCCGGGGACGACGCCGGAGTCCCTGCAGCGGCCTTCGCGGTCCTCGCTCTCGGCCTCGGTGTGCTGCTCCTATACCTGGTTCCGGCCGCCCTGATCCTCAGGCCCGGGCCTCGTGACAACGACCCGGGCCCGGACGGCGGCTGGTTGCTCTGGGTGGTCGCGCTCCAGTCTCTGTCTCTGGTCTTCTCCAACGTCGACCTGGGTATCCCCGATGCCGCTGCTCTGATCTCGTTCAGTCTGTGGACCTCGGGCGTTCTGCTCTACCTCGCTCTCACCGCGCTGATCCTCGGCAGGCTGTTCACCGCACCGGTGAACAGCACGGCCCTCCTCCCGAGCTACTGGATCCTCACCGGTGCTACCGCCATCTCGGCGCTTGCGGGTCTCCGACTGCTCCACGTACGACCGGCTCCCGGCTTCCTGCTCGATCTGCACGCCACTCTGACGGGCACCGGCTACGCCCTGTGGTCGTTCGGTACCTGGTGGATCCCGCTGTTACTCGTCCTGGGCGTCTGGCGGCACACCGTGGGACACCAGCCGCTGCGCTACGAGGTCGGCTGGTGGAGCATCCTGTTTCCCCTCGGCATGTACAGCACCACATCATCGGCGCTGGGTGAGTCGCTGCACTCCGCCGACATCCAGTCGATAGGCCGTATCGGTGCCGGTGTCACCGCGCTGCTCTGGGCAGTGGCCGTGATCGCCATGCTGGCACAGGAACTCCGACGAAGGCCTGCGCGCAGTAGTCGTTCGACGCACGCCCCCAGGTCAGCCCGCTAGCAGTCCGGTGCGATCGCGCTGCCGCCGTCCAGCCGCCACGAACACGGTGGCCAGGGCCAGAAACAGCCCGGTGACCAGTAGGCAGGCCAGGAGCACGGCCCACCAGCCGCGCTCATCGACATCGAGGAATTCATACGGATAGCTGCTGTACACGTGGCCCGGCATCATGAAACTCGGTGATCCGAGTTCCGCCCGGCTCAGGGTCCAGGCAAGCCAGGCGATCGGCCAGGCCACGAACACGAGATCGGCACGCCGGAACACCGTTCGCGGTCGAAAGAGCAGATGACCGAGCAACGCCGCCACCGGAACGACGGTATGAAAGACCTTGTCGTACCACCACGCCGCACCGTCGAACTCGACGGAGGGGCCGATGGCCACCGCGTAGACCACCCCGGTCACGGTGATCCCCACCAGACCAGCCAGCCGCAGCAACCGCCATGCCGTTCCGGAACGCCGCGGATCGAGCGCGATCCCCAGGGCCGCCACCAGGACCAGGATGTTGGACTGGATCGTGAAGTAGCTGAAGAAGTCGACGAGTCCGCTACCGTCGCGGAGCACCGCACCGCCCTGCCCGATCAGGGCGGCCAGAATCACTGCCGCCAGCACGCCGTGCCACCACCGGGTCATCACGCGAACAGTAGAACATGACCCTGACGGCTGGGAGGTCTGTCAGCGCAGGTTCCGGGGCACACCACGCATTCGGCTACTTGAAGCTGCGTAGCCGCAGACTGTTGGAGACCACGAACACCGAGGAGAACGCCATCGCAGCGCCGGCCAGCATCGGGTTGAGCAGACCGGTCGCGGCTACCGGGATCAGCGCCACGTTGTAGGCGAACGCCCAGAACAGATTCCCCTTGATGGTGCCCAAGGTGCGCCGGGACAGTCTGATCGCGTCCGCGGCGGCACGCAGGTCGGCGCGAACCAGGGTCAGATCGGAGGCCTCGATGGCCACATCGGTACCGGTCCCCATCGAGAGCCCCAGGTCGGCCTGGGCCAGCGCGGCAGCATCATTGACACCGTCTCCGACCATCGCGACCTGCCTGCCCTCGGCCTGCAGCCGCTTGACCTGGTCGACCTTGTCGGCCGGCATCACCTCGGCGATCACGTTCTCGGCGGCGATGCCCACCTCCGCCGCGACCGACCTGGCCACCGTCGCATTGTCGCCGGTGAGCAGGATCGGGGTCAGCCCCAGGTTCCGCAGCCGCCGGATCGCATCGGCCGAGGTGGGCCGGATCGCATCGGCCACGACCAGCACCCCGCGGGCTCGTCCGTCCCACCCGACCGCGACCGCGGTACGGCCCTGCTGCGCGGCCTCCTCCATGGCGTGCTCGAGCACCGGAGGCAGGTGCTGGGACCACTCGGCCAGCAACCTCGGACGCCCCACGAGAACCGCGTGCGTGATCTCACCGTCGTGCACGATGCCCTGTACCCCGAGACCCTCGACATTGGCGAAGTCCTCGACCTTGGGCAGGTCCCCGACCCGGACAGTGGCTCCCTTGGCGATGGCTTGGGCGATCGGGTGCTCCGAGGCGTCCTCAAGGGCTCCGGCGAGTCGTAGCACCTGCTCGGCGTCCTCGCCCTCGGCGGGAACCACGTCCAGCAGGGTCATCTGGCCCGTGGTCACCGTGCCGGTCTTGTCCAGCACGATGGTGTCGATCTTGCGGGTGCTCTCAAGCACCTCCGGCCCCTTGATCAGGATGCCCAGCTGTGCTCCCCGACCGGTACCCACCATCAACGCGGTCGGTGTGGCCAGCCCGAGGGCGCAGGGGCAGGCCACGATGAGCACCGCGACCGCCGCGGTGAACGCTGCCGCCATGGAGTCACCGGTGACGGCCCAGAATCCGAAGGTCGCGATGGCCAGCACGATCACGATCGGCACGAAGATGCCGGAGATCCTGTCGGCCAGGCGCTGGGCCTGGGCCTTGCCGGTCTGGGCGTCCTCGACCATCCGGGCCATCTGCGCGAGCTGGGTATCGGCGCCGACCCGGGTCGCTTCGATCACGAGGCGTCCGCCGGCATTGACGGTCGCGCCCACCACCCCGCTTCCGGGCCCGACCTCGACGGGCACCGACTCACCGGTGACCATCGACGCATCGACCGCGGAGGTGCCGTCGACGATCGTGCCGTCGGTAGCGATCTTCTCCCCCGGTCGCACCACGAAGTGGTCGCCCACCATGAGCTGGTCGATGCCGATCCGCTCCTCGCGGCCGTCCCGCAGGACCGAGACCTCCTTGGCCCCGAGTTCGAGCAGCGCCCGTAGCGCCGCCCCGGACCGTCTCTTGGCCTTGGCCTCGAAGTAGCGGCCGAGCAGGATGAAGGTGATCACGCCGGCAGCGACCTCAAGGTAGATATTGCCGGCTCCGTCGGTGCGCGAGATCGTGAGCTCGAACGGGTGCTTCATCCCCGGCTCTCCGGCGGTACCGAAGAACAGTGCGTACAACGACCACAGGAACGCCGCGCTCGTGCCCATCGAGACGAGGGTGTCCATCGTGGCTGTAGCCTGCTTGAGGTTCTTCCACGCCGCCAGGTGGAACGGATAGCCGGCCCACACGATCACCGGCGCGGCCAGCGTCAGGGAGAGCCACTGCCAGTTGGCGAACTGCCACGCGGGAACCATCGCCATCGCGATCACCGGCACCGAGAGCAGAGCCGAGATGATCACTCGGTTCCGCAGCTCGCGTACCGGTGCCTCCTCGTCCCTACCGGCGGAGTCAGCATTAACGGGGTCACCGGCCGACCGCTGAGGCTGCGGCAACACGGCGGTATATCCGGCCTGCTCGACGGCGTCGACCAGAAGGGCGGGTTCGATCCCGGTGTCGAAGATGACCTTGGCCTTCTCGGTCGCATAGTTGACCGAGGCGCTCACTCCGTCGATCTTGTTGAGCTTGCGCTCGATCCGGTTCGCGCACGACGCGCAGGTCATGCCCCCGATGGCGAGCTCCACCTCACCCACACCGGACGAGGGCTTCTCGTCGTGCCTCGCACTCATGGTGCCTTCCCTTCTCATAGTCCGTCGTCTCCTCGGTCGTCTCAGCCTGCGTCGGCTATCCGGTAACCGGCTTCTTCGACCGCGGCTCGGATCCGGGCCGGTTCGACCGGGGCCTCGCTGGTCACGGTCAGCCCGCCCGAAGCCAGATCGACCTCGGCCTCGCTCACGCCGATGATCGCGTTGACCTCCTCGGTGACCGACGACACGCAGTGTCCACAGGTCATGCCGGCAACGGTGTAGTGGCTGGTGTGCATGGTGATGCTCCTTGTTTCGCTGGGTTCTGGGGTGAGTTCTGGGATAGACACGGTTCAGGAGCGCACGAGTCGGGCGATGGCGTCGGATGCCTCCTTGATCTTCGCCTCGGCCTCCGCGCCCCCCTTCGCCGCGGCATCGACCACGCAGTGACTCAGGTGCTCCTCGAGCAGGCCCAGGGAGACCGCGCGCAGTGCCTTCGTCATCGCCGATACCTGAGTGAGGATGTCGATGCAGTACTGCTCCTCCTCGACCATCCGTTGCAGGCCCCGGGCCTGTCCCTCGATCCGCCGCAGCCGCTTGAGGTAGTCCTCCTTGCGACCGATATAGCCATGTCCTGCGTGCTGTGCCTCGACACTCATCGGGCTTCCCTTTCGTCCAGGCGGTCCCGAACGGGACTCTCATCGAGAACCCTATACCCCCAAGGGGTATCCAAGCAAGAGTCAATGACATTACCCCCGTAGGGTATTTAGAACGAGGCGGGAGCGACCTCATCCTCCGGTCGACCGGATCCGGTGTCGTCCGACTCCCCCTGGCGACGCCAACCCATTCAATCTTGATCAAATCAAGATTGTGTTAGGGTGGGACACATGTTCGAGCCAGACTTCAGGACCGCGTTGCGGAGCGCTTCGCTCCGCGTGACGCGACCCCGACTGGCCGTACTGGAGTCGTTGAACCAACATCCGCACGTCGATACCGACACCGTGATCGGGCTGGTTCGCGAGGGCGGAGAATCCGTCTCGCACCAGGCCGTCTACGACGTCCTGCGCGCGCTCACCGAGGCAGGGCTGGTGCGACGCATCCAGCCGTCCGGCACCAGCGCACGCTACGAGCTACAGGCCGGCGACAACCACCATCACATGGTGTGCCGCGCCTGTAACGCCATCGTCGACGTCGGGTCGACCGTCGGCGAGGCTCCCTGCCTGAGCGCCGCAGAGGATCCCGGCTTCGTGATCGACGAAGCCGAGGTCGTCTTCTGGGGTGTCTGTGCGGAGTGCCTCGACGCCAACCCCGAGTCCCACCAAGTCTTTCGATCCGTATCAGTCCATCACTCAGAGGAGTAGAAGTGCCTGTAGACGTTCCTGAGAACACCGCACCAGCGACCACGGTGGCCGGAGCACCGGTCGTCGACAACCAGAACAGCCTGACGGTCGGCCCACGCGGACCGATGCTGCTGCAGGACGTCTGGTTCCTGGAGAAGCTCGCTCACTTCGACCGTGAGGTCATCCCGGAGCGTCGGATGCACGCCAAGGGTTCCGGCGCATTCGGCACCCTGACCATCACCAGCACCGAGATCACCAAGTACTCCAGCGCCAAGGTGTTCTCCGAGGTCGGTAAGCAGACCGAGGCGTTCGCCCGCTTCTCCACCGTCGCCGGTGAGCGCGGTGCGGCCGACGCCGAGCGCGACATCCGCGGCTTCTCGGTGCGCTTCTACACCGAAGAGGGCAACTGGGACATCGTCGGCAACAACACCCCGGTCTTCTTCTTCCGTGACCCGCTGCTGTTCCCCGACCTGAACCACGCCGTCAAGCGTGACCCGCGCACCAACCTGCGCAGCGCCGAGAACAACTGGGACTTCTGGACCAACCTGCCCGAGGCACTGCACCAGATCACCTACCTGATGGGTGACCGCGGCATCCCGGCCTCCTACCGCGAGATGCACGGCTTCGGCTCGCACACCTACTCCACCTACAACGCCGCCGGCGAGCGGTTCTGGGTGAAGTTCCACCACGTCAGCCAGCAGGAGCTCGCCTACCTGACCGATGACGAAGCGGCCACCCTCGTCGGTGAGGACCGCGAGTCCAGCCAGCGCGACCTGTACGACAACATCGAGGCCGGCAACTTCCCCAAGTGGAAGCTCTGCGTCCAGGTGATGCCGGAGGCCGACGCCGCCAACTACCGGTTCCACCCGTTCGACCTGACCAAGATCTGGTCGCACAAGGACTACCCGCTGATCGAGGTCGGCGAGTGGGAGCTCAACCGCAACCCGGAGAACTACTTCGCCGACGTCGAGCAGGCCGCCTTCACCCCGGCCAATGTGGTGCCCGGCATCAGCTTCAGCCCCGACCGGATGCTGCAGGGTCGTCTCTTCTCCTACGGTGACGCACAGCGCTACCGCCTGGGCATCAACCATCACCAGATCCCGGTCAACGCTCCGCGGGGCGTCGCGAACCCGAACAACCCGCACCGCGACGGTGCGATGCGGGTCGACGGAAACGCCGGTGCGGTGCCCTCGATCGTCCCGAACTCCTACAACCACTTCGGGGACAGCCCGCAGTACCGTGAGCCCGCGCTGGCCCTCGATGGCGCTGCCGACCGTTGGGACTACCGTGCCGACGACGACAACTACTTCGAGCAGCCGGGCGATCTGTTCCGGTTGATGGACGCCGCACAGCAGCAGCGCCTGTTCGAGAACACCGCCCGCGGCATCAACGGTGCCTCGGACGCGACCGTCGAGCGTCACATCGCCAACTGCACCCAGGCCGACCCGGCCTACGGTGCGGGTGTGCGGGCCGCGATCGACGCGCTCAAGGCAGCAAACTGATCAGCAGCACTGAAAAATGACGAACGGCTCAGGGTCTCCCTGAGCCGTTCGTCATTTCGGTCGGTTCCGGCCCGGCTCAGTCCAGCGGGTAGCCGAACACCTCGGCGGCCTGCCGAGCGCTCGGAGTTCCGGCGTCCAGGTCCGCACCGGCATCCAACAGGAGCCGAACCACGGCACGCTCACCCTTGAACATCGCTCCGGCCAGCGGCGACTGGTCCCGGACGTTACGCAGATCGACATCCGCGCCCCGCTCGATCAGGGCCGCGACGGTATCGGCGTGCCCGTGATAGGCAGCCAGCATCAGCAGGGTGTCGCCCGACGCATTCGGCACGTCTGGTGGGAGACCGTGATCGAGAAACTCCACCAGTTGGGCTGTGTCTCCGACCCGGGCCAGGTCCATGGCGAGTGCAAGAACCTGCTCGGTCTGTTCGGGTGTGAGAGCCATGCCTGAAGTCTGCCGCAGGCTGAAGAGCAGGCCCTCGGTACCCTCAGCGGGTGACCTCGATGGTGCCGTGGGCGCCTCGTTCGGCATCGATCATGACGTGGTTGACCAGCGGATATCGACCCGGTTCGTCGAAGACCATCTCGACGAAGCCGCCCTGAGCCGGGGCCAGGGCCAGGGCCTGCGAGCCGCCGGTGGGCGAGGGACCCCGGGCAGATCCCAACAGCCAGTCCCCCTCGAACCAGGTTCGGTCGAATTGGGATCCCACCACATGGAAGGACAACGACCGGTTGGGGCCGGCATCGAGCAGCCAGATCCGCACCCGTTGGCCCACCTTCACCTTGAGCGGCTCGTGGTCGTAGGCGTTGTGATAGCCGTTGAAGACGACGGCATCGGGCTTCTCAGCCATCAGTGCTGTCATATCGACCGGTTGGCCTTGGGCACCGTAATAGTGCTCGGACTGGGTCAACACGAAGGACTTGTCGACCGGGGGCAGATCGGGCGGATCGATGACGATCGCACCGAAGAGACCGTTCGCGATGTGGGCGCTCATCGGCATCGTGGAGCAGTGATACATCCAGATCCCGGCGCGATCGGCAGTGAAGCGATAACTCAGGGTCTCCCCGGGCGGGATCGTCACCATGACCTTGTCCGGCGCCCGTTGACCGGCGTGGAAGTCGATGGAGTGCCCCACGCTGCCGTCGTTGACCAGTTTGATGACGAAGGTGTCCCCCACCTTGCCGTGCAGTGTCGGCCCGGGCGCGGTCCCGTTATAGGTCCACAGCTGTTGGGTCACCCCCGGCGCGACTTCCATCTTCTGTTCGGTGATCGTGAACGTCCGGCGATGTACCCGGCCGGGCTCGATCGGCGGCAACACCGGATCCGCGATCACCGTGTCGGCGGCCGGCTCGCCCATCGGCGACTGATGCCCCTCGTGGGGACTGGGGTTGCCGGCCGCGGGCTCCTCGGCCTCGGGCCCGGGCGCGGCGCCCACCGCCTCGATGCTCAGCACCATGCCCATCTGCCGATGTCCTACGACCGAGCACCAACCGTCGAGGTCGCGTCCCACGACACCGACATCCACCACCGCAGACTCACCCGGTGCCAGACGCCCGGAATCATGACCGGTCTCCAGGACCAGGTCGTGCACATCGGCACGGTCGGTGTTCTTCACGGTGATCACCAGGCGGTCCCCCACCGGAACCTCGATTCTCGACGGTGTGAATCGCATATTCGCTGCCTCGACGGTGACCTCGGTCGTACGGCCGGTGGCGACGGCATCACCGGCGGCCGACTCGGGAACGCCGCCGATGGTTGCGGGGTCCAGGGCGCCGCCTACTGCGACCCCGGCCATCACGAGCGCCAGACCGACCGCGGCCAGGCCGGTGTTCTGCCCCCTGGGTCGGCTGGTGGCAGCGCCTTCGACGGGCCCCGCATGGCGACGCCGGATCGCGCGCAACAGCACCGGGACGAACCCGGCCAAGGCGATCAGTACCAGACCCGACACCACCACCCGCACCAGGCTCGGCACCGGCAGCAGACACACGATCAGGCCGAGATTGGTGACGCTGACTCGCAGCGCGCCGAGAGCGTCGAGGTCGTGGTTCATGGTGCGCGCCGCCGCCGGTCCTCCGCCCATCACGACCGGCACCAGATAGGAGAGTGCCCCGAGCAGCACCTGGGCGACGAAGCCCGCGGCAAGGTAGGGCGTGAGACCTTCGAATGCCTGGCCCGCGTCGAGCCACCCGGCCGACCCGTCGTGCCCCCATCCGACCCGAACCGCCAGCACGATCAGTAGCCCGAACAACCACGTCAGGCCCGCTGCGAGCGACCAGGTCGGGAACGAGGTCGGTGGTTTGCGGCGAGCCGCACGAAGCAGCGGCCAGCCGATCAACGCCACTCCCGCCGCGTACAGCATCAGACCCACGACGACGAAGAGCACCCACGCGGTCCACGCAGCCGCCACCACCGTCACGATTCCGGCCAGCAGCAGGATCAGAGCCCGACGGGCTTGTCGTTCGGCTCCCTCGATGATCCGGGTGCGCAGCATCGTCGGCCCCAAGGTGACGACGGTGCCGAGCACGCTGAGCCCGATCCAGCCGAGCAGATTGATCGTCACGTGAGCCAGCCGCACCCGGGTGGCCAGCGGTTCGCCCGGATCTCGGGCCAGCCACCCGCCCAGGGTGATGCCCACCAGTAGCAGCAAGCCCGCGGCGACGTAGAACCAGACGGTCCCGGCGAATCTCGACGAGAGATTGGTGCGGAGCCCCCTCACCAGCCCGATGACGTGCCAGAGGACGGCGAGACCGATCCCGATCACGCCCGAGACGACCAGCCACCACCAGTGACCCGGCACTGCGATGACGACGAACAGGACCCCGATGTTGAACAGGATCAGACGCTGTGACTGTTCTCGTCGCGGAGTCGGGGCCGTTCGCAGCAGCGTGTCGGCGAAGTAGCGGCTCCAGACCAGGATCGAATGGCCGGCCGCCCCCAGCACGAGCAGGTGGATCATGAGCCACCGTGGCGAGGCGACCAACGGGTGGATCAGCGAGATCATCACGATCGCGGCCACCCACCCGAGTACCGGCAGATCACGCAGCGGCCAGAACCCGCGCGAACCGGTTGCTCTCGGGGGTGCTGCCGGGGTGATATCGAGCGTCACGTGATGATCGCTTTCGTCTGGGACTCGGGCTGGGAATCGGGCTCGGGGCCCGGCTTGGTGCCACGCAGGGCGCTGCCCGCTGCCACGATCAGGAACAACACCAGTGCCACCGCGTTGCCCACGCCACCGACGCGTCGAGCAAGCTCGCTGCCCATCGCGTCTCCGCCCCACAGCCGCACCACGAGCGAGATCTGCAACAGCAGCCAAGGCGCGTACATCAGGGGCCGGTACGGCAGCGGGACCCGGGAGATGGCGGGCAGGATCGACGGCGCGTGGGCCATGATCATCGAGAAGGTGAATCCGAGGAAGACCGCATGGACCACCGCGTCGTAGCCGACACCGGACTGCGTCGGTCCAGCGATCAGCCAACTGCTCGCCGCGACCGCGAGCCAGAGCTGCCCAGACAGCAGACAGCAGGCCGCGAACCGCGGGAGTCCCGACCCGTTAATGGTGCGCCGGGCCACGTCATAGCGCAGCAACCACGCGGTGATCGCCAGGAGGACGAGGCCCAGCAGCGGCGCACCGACCTCGGGCCACAACGTCATGGCCACGATGGCGCAGCACAGTCCACCACCCAGTAGCAGCAGTGCCCTCTCAGCATGCGCTGGCAGCGCGATTCGGGCCAACTCGATGCGTTCACCGGCGATGGTCAAGATCACGAAGCCCGCCAGCCAGGACACCACCTGTGAGGTGTCGGCACCACCGCGCCACAGCAACGCACCGCCGAAGGCGCAGACGGCGCCCAGCGAGGAGAGCAGAACGGCGTCATCACGGGTCCGGCGCCATAACGGCACATAGACCAGACACAAGGCGAGCGCGCCGAGCGGGATCAGCGTGGCACCGATGGCCTCGGTGCGCTGCGGGACCAACAGCAACGCACCGGCCCCGAGCAGGAGAGGCGCCGCATAGCCGATCGGCCGACCGAGCGCCACGGCCCGCTCCAGGGCGACCAGGGTGCCGACGAAGCCGAGAACCATCACAACGCCGTGGACCTCGCCGAGACGACCGGAATCAACCACCGGCCAGGCGTCGAGCAGGCCGAGGCCACCGTCGATGCCGAGTAGCAGTGCCAGACCGGCGGGCACCACGAGGAGGGTTCGCGCAGCCGGACCGTGAGCGCTCACCTCGGACCCTCCGCAGTGAGTTTCAGCAGACAGGCACCGGGTTCGGCGAAGGGCACCAGCGTCGAGACGGCCCCGGCGTCACCCAGCACTCCTTCGATCAGGCCGAGGTGCACGCTGCACACGGCTCCGGGATGAGTGCGGGCGGTGTCCGTGAAGGGGCAACTGGTCAGTCGGATCGTGTGGCCCTCCGCCGTGGTCTCCGGGCCGAAGCCCACGTGTTCCAAGGCGAGCATCAAGCGTTCATCCGGTGTCCGTCCCGCGGCGGCGAAGAGTTCGCTCAGGGCCTCCCCCCAGGCCAGACCTCCCCGTTCGCCGGTCTGCTCGGGTGTACCGCCGGCCGCGGCCTCGATACCGCGGGCCAGTGCCCGGGCCAGCGCGACATAGGGCGACTCGCGAGCCACCCAGAGCCAGGCCGGACGACCGGGTCCGGTCGAACGCGCACCGAATCGGCTGACATGGCCGGCCGTACGAAGAGCTGTCAGGTGCCCCCGCAGCGTGTTCTCGTGCAGCCCCGTCAACCCGGTGAGGTCACCGAGACTCGCCGGGGCGCCGTGGTTCATGAGAGCGCTCAGCACTCGCCCCTGAGCGCTACTGAGCGCACCGCCCTCGAGCAAAGTTTCCACGGGATTTATTGTAGGTTATTGGTTTCGCTCGAATACCACCGCGAGGCCATCCCCACGGGGGAGGGACGGCCTCGCGGCTCGGGATGAGGGCCGCCGGCTGCTGTCAGGCGGGGGAGCCGATCGCAGCCAACGACCCTCGGCTCATGATCGGATCGGCTTCGCGACCGCCACCCGGTTTCGGGTGTAGTGGAATCGACCCCCCGGATAGCTCACCTTGCCGGTGCAGGTGACTAGCACCAACCGGTGAGCGCCCTTGGTCTTGAACAGCGACCTCGCCAGTCGCTTGCTCCGCGATTGGGTGAAGGTCCTCGTGATCCGATAGCGGTGCACCCTTCCGTCGCTGCCGGTGACCGACACGACCTGGCCCGGACGGGATTTGTTCAGCTTGCCGAACTGGCCCGGTCGGTCGCGGTTGTCCGATACGTGACCTGCGATCACCGCCGAGCCGACCTTCTCCCCCGGAGCGGCGGAGTTCATCAGCCAACCGGCCCGCTGGACGTCGTCCGGGATCCGCATCGTGCGCCCCGAGCGGCCGACGGTCTGCACCTCGGCCTCGAGGCCCAACGCCGGGATCGCCACCGAGGCGGGGTTCAGCACCCGGGCGAACCAGGACATCGGCGCGGCTCCGGTGTCGATCACCACCGATCCGTAACCCGGTCGATGGACGAGCGTGGACTCCGACTTCAGGCCGCATGCGTGGCTGGCCGCCAGGTTCCTCTCATCGGCGCTGATCGACACCACCCAGGTGTAATGACCGGGCTCGGTCACCTTCACCTTCGGAGTACGGATCCTGCCGTTGCGCGGCTTGAAGCTCACTGTCTTCACCCGGTTCTCCGGGGTACAGATACTCGCGGATCTCTTCGCCGCCGGGCCGTACAGCGTGGCTCGGCCTTTCGAGGTCCCACCCGCGATGAATCCCCTGATCCGTACCGTGTCGGACAAGCGCACCGGCTTGGTACGCCCATCCTGACCGATCCGTAGGGTCGCCGACCTTGCCGAGGCCCTGGTCGACAGCTGCGGCCGAGTCGGACCCGTGACGATGGTGACCTTGTTGCTCGGCCCGGTGGTCTCCGGCGCCGAAGCCGGCCCGCCGGCGGGGCTGGGCGGTACGTACGAGGCGGTCGCCACGTTGTCGATCGACCCGCGGGTCAGATCGGCCTTCACCGTGGTGTACCGAGCGGTGAACACCACCGACTCGCCGGGCGCCAGGGTGGCGGCGCTGGTCGGGGACACCGGACTCAGACCCGGCAGTTCATCGTTGATCGAGACGTCGCGTGCCGTGCCCGTGCCGTTGTTGGTGACCGTGAAGGTGTAGTCGATCACATCACCCACATCGGCCTTGCCCCGTACCGCGTCGTCGACGCTGAGCTCACCGGTCTTCTGCACCGCGATCCGTGCCACCGGGTCGACGGTATCGATCTCGTCCGCATCCTCCTCGATGACCTCGCCACCCCCGGGACCCGTTCCGCCGACGGACGCGACGTTGACCACGCTGCCCCAGTCGACATCGGCCTGGGTCACCCGGTACGGGTCAGCGGTGAAGACCTGCCTGGCCCCCGGAGCGAGCGTTACCGACGACGGCGTGATCCCGGTGACCCGAGGATCGGTGACCGTGACATCGCCGATGGTCACATTGCCGGTATTGATCACCTCGAAGGTATAGCCGACCAGTTCGCCCACATCGGCGACACCGTTGGTGTTGCTGTCAGCGAGACTCGATCTCTTGTCGATCGACAGGCCCGGCGCGGGCGGGACCACACCCGTATTCGACCCATTCGGAGGCGAGGTGACGGTGCCACCACCCGGACCGGTACCGCTTGCCGTAGCCGTGTTGACGATCGGGTCGCCACCGTCCACGTCGGCCTGGGTGACCGTATAGGTCGCGGTGAACTCGGCAGCGTCGTTCGGCGCAAGAGCGGCCACCTCGGCCGGAAGCACCGGGGACAGGCCGGGTAGGGCGTCGTTGACGGAAACATCCGAGAGCGGCACGTCACCGTCATTGGTCACGGTGAACGTGTAGGTGATCACATCGTCCACGTCCGCGACGCCGACGGTGCCGTTGTCGGTGGTCAGATCGGCCTCCTTGACGATCGCCAGACTGGGAACGGGGACCACGCCCAGGACCGCGGTATCGGTCTTCACGATCGCGTCGGTGGCGGGGTCGCCGCCCAGCGGAACCACACTCATCCCAGCGGTGTTCACCACCTTGTCATCGTGCACGTCCGCCGCGTCGACGACATACGACGCCGTGCAGGCGACGCTGTCGCCCGCCGTGACCACCGTGGCCGCACAGTCGATGTCGGCCACCGGGATCATCGGGTCATCGATGCTCAACGCCTCGAGGTCGGTACCCGTGTTGTTGGTGACGGTGAAGGTGAAGATGACGGTGTCGCCCACCACGGCCTCGGTCGGTGCCACGGTCTTCTCGAACTGCACCAGCGGCAACGGACAGCCGGTCACCATCTGGGGCAGGCCGTAGCGTGCCGCCGTGCCGGGGGTCGACATGCCGTGCAAGACGAAGTCGACATCGGCAGCATCCGGTGCGTCGGGTGCACCGATCACGCTCAGCGCGTGGTCCCCGCGAGAGACCGCATACATCCGGCCGTCCGGACCACGACGCACCTGTCCGCCGTAGTTGCCCAAGGCTCCGATCTCGACCTCGGACGCCTTCACCGCGGCGGCGTCCACGGCACCGGCCAGGGTGTAGCGATAGACCTTGCCGCCTCCGAAGATCTTGGTTGCGTAGAGGTACCTGCCCGACGGCGAGAAGTCGGCCACGTACAGCGAGTTCCCGGTTCCGACACCGGTCGCCCCGCTCCACTCCATCCGCTGGACCAGCTGTCCGGTCGCCGCGTCGAAGTCGAGCAGTCGGATCCGTGAGGCACTACCCGCATTGGCTCCCTGCGGGTTGGTGGTCATCACCAGCTGCGACAGGTCGGGGCTCAGATTGAAGGCGCTGTACTGGTTCATGTTGGGCGTCGGCATGGCGGTGATCACCGGGTCTCCGGCAGCAAGCGGTCCGGCAGCGTCCGGGTCCGCGGGACCCTCGGAGTCGAATAGGTAGGCGCGTACGTTGGGCGAGGAGTTCTGGCTGGAGATCACCCAGAATCCGGTGCCTTCAGCGTTCGGCACGGCGGTCAGCCCCTCGGCTGCGGTAGCCGGCGCACCCAGATCGACGTTCTTCGTCGTGGTCACATCACCGAGACCGTTGTCGAGGGTCATGTCGATGATCGAGTAGCGCAGTTGCCCGTTGCTCGCCTCGGCACCCGATGTGGTCACCAGGAAGTAGCGGCCGGGGTACCCCAGCGCAGGGAACGCGGCAACGGTCTGGGTGGCTGAGATATTGCCGGTCAGCTCGGTGCCATTCGGCATCGCCGCCTGATCGCGGTTGTAGACGGTGGTGCCGTTGGCCCAGAAGAGCAGTTCACCGGAGGTGTCGGTCACCACCGTGGTTCCCTCGGAGGAGGAGCCGGCTCCGGACGCCGCGACCGGTGCCGCGCTTCCGGCGACATCGAAGTCGAGACCGGCCGCGTCACCGAAGTACCACCACCGCTGCGTCGCCCGGAGGTCCTCCGGGGTACAGGAGACCTGGGGACGTGCCAGTTCCCGGATCGACAGAGTCGCCGCGTCCGGCGCGGCCAAGCCGACCAGATCAGACACGTTGTCGACGTCGTTGGTGAAGCTGTCACCGACCTGAGCATCGAGCGGGGTCGCCACGTCGATCGACACCGTGCAGGATTCCTGCCCGGACGTCAGGTCGCCGGTGAAACCGACCGTGCTCTCCCCCGCGGCATTTCCGGCGGTGATCGCACCGTCGGTGCAGGTGGTGACGAAGTTGGGGCGACCGGCCACCGTGAGCCCGGCGGGCAACTGATTGGTGAACGCCCACCCAGGCTGTGCGACCAGTTCCTCGGTATTGGTCACCGTGAAGGTCAGGGTGGCGACGAAGCCCGGGGCGACCTCGGCCACGTTGAAGGCCGGGTCGAGCCGCGGGATCTGGCCCTCCGCCAACTGCATCTGGGAGGCGCCCGGTGTCCCTGAGACTCCGGGTGCCGCCGCTGCCGAAACGGGGACGGCCATGACGACCATGGCACTCCCCAGCAGCGTGAGCAGCATGGGTACCGCAATTCTCTTCACAAATTACCCCTCTGGGTGAATCGACTCATGCCCGTCGGCCAAGACCCGACGGAGCATCTCGTACAGGCAACCCGCTCAGGTCCCGATTGGGACGATCGGACGGCGGGTTTCACCCGCTGAATCACCCACTTGGGTGTGGCCCGAGGCAGAGCTCGACACTCACCTCGGATGCGCTCCTAGGGCGCGGCCAGCAGATCCAGTTCGATGGCGCGCTCGATGGCCGACTCGCGAGAGGTGACCCCCAGCTTGCGATAGATGCTCTGTAACTGGGTCTTCACCGTGTTGGTGGAAACGTGCAGGTCGGCGGCGATCTGCGGCCGGGTGCGGAGTCGCATCATCGCCTCGAGCACCACCCGCTCCCGTTCGGTGAGCGGTTCGATCGAGTCCCCCAGCCCGATCGGAATCGGTGCATCGCACTGTAGATACGCGCTGGACCGGTCGTCCCCGGCCACTTTCGCCAGGTGACGCAGATCTGCCAGATCGAGATCGGGCACCCACCACAGATGAGCCCGGGCTCCGTGAGCGAGGTGGAGCGAGACGGCACGCTGCAACAGGCTGAGCGCCAAGGGCTCGTTCCGCACCCGGAGTGCGGCGGCGGCACCGAGGGTCAGACAGGCCGCCCGAGACCGATTGGTGTGTCCGGCGCCACCCAGCAGCGAGGTCAGCCTGCCGATCGCCTCGGAGACGTCGCCGATCATGAGGTGCTGTAGCAGGACGGCCGGAGCGAGCTGCCCCGGGTACCTGCCCGGTGCCTCAAGGTGCACCGCGGCCTTGGTCGGCTGTCCCCCGGCGAGCCAGAGGATCGCCAGCAGCCCGTGCAGCGATGCCGTCCCCAGATTGGCACCGGTACCGGGCGGCCTCGGCCGGGCCCGCAGTTGGGCCTCGATCCGGCCCGCCTCGGGGGCGGCCTCCCCCAGACCGAGCCGCGCCATCCCCAGCGTCCAGTTGATGAACGGCCAGAACTCCGCGGTCGACAACAGTCGCTCGCACCCGTCGTAGACCTGGATCGCCGCTTCAGCATCCAACTCGTCGACCCGGCTCAATGCCGATGCGATCCGTCCGAGACCGTTGACGTACTCGAACTCCTCACCGGGTCCCCACTCGTCGGGATCCATCAGGGCCAGCGTCCGGTCCGCGTCATACCGGCGACCGTCGATGGCCAAGATCCCCGCGGCATACGAGAGAGTCTGATTGCGCGACCACGGCTGGGTGGATGCGGTCACGGCGCGAGACATCGCGTCCGCGGCGCTGTCGACGGCGCCGGCCTGGAGCAGCGTGTAGGCCAGATGACGAAGCGCGATCGGGCGCAACTCCACCAGCCCGTCGCTCACTCCCAGGTCGGGCCGATCCAGGGCCAGGGTCTGCTGAGCCAGTACCGCGGCCTCCGCGAACTTCCCGACGAGTCGCAGGCTGACCACCTTGACGGTGTGGTCGAAGAACCGTTCTCCGGCACTCAGCGACGGGTCGGTGCTGACCGGGCGTCTCGCCGCTAGGTGCAACCACTCCGGTGCCCCACCGCGGGTGGCGACGCTGGTCAGCGCGCCGAGACCACGGGCCAGCGCGAGTACCGGGAACCGGCTGAGCACACCGGATGGCAATTCCGCGAGATAGGCACCGAGCAGGTCGGTCATGTAACTCTGCGGGTCCCGCAGGATGATCTGCCGAGTCACCGCCGTGGCGATGTCGAAGCGCCGCCCCGCGATCGCCAGTTCCAGGGCGGCCTCGTCCTCGCCCAGATCACGCAACCACGCCGCGGAGAGCCCGCAGGCACGTTGATACCCGACCTCATCGAGGACCGCGGTTGCGCGAACAGCGTCCCGCACGACATCGACATACTGGAAGACCATCCGCTTCGGGGAGTACGGGATCCAGCGTCCCAGGCCGGCCCGCGCCAGGGCACCGATCATCCGGGGCACGTCGTCCCCCGGGATCAGCCGCGACGCCAGGGATTCGTCGAAGTAGGGCGCCACCGCCGTCTCGAGTAGGAACGACCTGGCCGATGCCGGCACCTGATCGAGCACCACCTCGGCGACCGCCGATCTCCAGTCGGCGATCTTCGAACCGGCGCCGAGTCCCGAACGCATGCCGAGGACCACGGCGCGTACCGCCAACGGGTATCCCCCGGTGTCCGACTGCACAGCCGCAGCCGTCCTGTCACCCCCGCTCAACCCCGCGGCCGCGACCACCGCCTCGGTCTCCTCCAAGGTGAAGCCGAGGTCGGTTTCGTCGAGTACGTCGACTCCGGCACCGAGCCGACCGGAAGGGGTGCTGAAGGAGGTTCCTCCGCGTGCGGTGAGCACCACCCGCAGCATCGGGTCGGCCGCGACCAGATCAGCGAGAACGCTGTCCACACCTTCGGCGTGCACCTGTTCGTAGGCGTCGATGACGAGCACCACTCGGGTGGATGAGCCGGCCAGGGCAGAGCCGATGACGGTGACCGGGTCGTCTCCGCGCATCAGTAGTTCAGGCATCACCGGGTCATCCGTCACCCCGAACCGCAGCAGCGCGGTACCGACCCGGGTCCAGAATTCGCGTTCATCACCGATCGTCGCGGTCAGCGGCACCCAGACGACCGAGGCCGCGGGGTCCTGCAGGCTCGCCACCCAACTACGTACCAGGGTCGTCTTACCGAAACCGCTGGGAGCCGAGAGCACCGCGATCCGAGTAGCGGGCTCGTCCAGTCTGCGGAACAGCCGGACGCGATCGAGGACACCGCTGCTCATGGACAAACCCCGTCATCAGATCCGACACCCCGACCGATCCATCCTGCCGCATTTCGCACTCATCGCAGACAGAGTCCATCTTCGTCTCGGCTCCCGCCGTTGCGACACAATCGAGGCCAGACGAGTCCAACCCATTCCTCGGATCTCGGAACACAGGCTCAGGAGAGACCGATGTCGCAAGGCCAGATCGTCCTGACCCCGGAGTTCGAACGGGCCCTCGATCTGTTGGGCTCCGGGGGAAATCTGTTTCTCACCGGCAAGGCCGGCACCGGCAAGTCGACACTCATCCGGCATTTCATGTCCGAGACGGCGCGCCGAGTGGTGGTCACCGCACCCACCGGCATCGCGGCTCTCAACGTGGAGGGCTACACGATCCATCGGCTCTTCGGCTTCTCACCACGCACCACGCTCGAGGAGGTCGCCTCGGGCGGCTACCGGCCGACCCGCTTCGCCGGAACCGTCAAGTCCCTGGAGACGTTGATCATCGACGAGGCCTCGATGGTGCGCTCGGATCTGTTCGACAAGGTCGCTCTCGCCCTCGAACGGTTCGGACCGGCACCCGGACAGCCCTTCGGCGGCGTGCAGGTGGTCCTCGTCGGTGACCTGCTGCAACTCCCGCCGGTGGTCCAAGGGGAGGAAGCGGGATTCTTCGCCGCCAGGTACTCCTCGCCGTACTTCTTCTCCGCCGACCATTACGATCGCGAGAGTTTTCCCACCGTCTCCCTCACCAAGGTCTTCCGTCAGCTCGGTGACCAGCGGCTGACCGGGATTCTCAACGCCATTCGCGAAGGTGTCCTGCTCGACCACGCGCGTCAGGACCTCAATACCCGCACGAACCCCGATTTCGTCGCGCCGGAACACGAGTTCTGGCTGACCTTGGCCCCGACCAACCGGATCGTGACCGCGCGCAACCGGGAATGCCTGGAACGCCTACCCGGAACGACCCTCACCCACGAGGCCTCAGCGACCGGCGACCTGTCCCTATTCGAGCCCCCCGTTGAGGCGCGGCTCGAATTCAAGGTCGGCGCGCAGATCATGATGCAGAGCAACGATCCGAGCGACCGCTGGGTCAACGGCACCATCGGTCGTATCGTCGCACTCGACCGGCACCCCGACGGGGTCGAGATCAGTGCCGAGTTCCGGGACGGCAGTACCGCGACATTCGGGCCACACACCTGGGAGGCCACGCGCCCCGTCGTCCAGGAGGGCAGACTCAGCCACGAGGTGATCGGCACCTACACCCAGTTGCCGTTCAAGCTAGCCTGGGCGATCACCATCCACAAGAGCCAGGGGCAGACCCTGGAGAGACTGATCGTCGACCTGTCGGGTGGGGCCTTCGACTTCGGTCAGGTCTATGTCGCACTGAGCCGCTGCACCTCCCTGAGCGGTCTCGTCCTCAAGCGAGACGTGCTCGCCAAGGATCTGAAGACCGACCGGCGGGTGATGCGCTTCCTCAGGGAAACGACCGCCGAGCGGCAGGACCAGCGCTTCTGCTCCGTCGGCATGCTCACCGTGGGTGAGGAGGGGCGGATGTCGCGGCCTCGTCCGGTCGAGATAGCGGTCGCCTTCGAGGACGGCACCTCGGTCAGCACTCTGGTGAACCCCACCCGAGACCTGGCGAATGCCCGGGAGGAATTCGGGATCACGGTGAACGATGTCCTCCTCGCCCCGACTCTCCCCGAGGCCTGGACGGTGTTCGGTCCCCTCCTCGAAGGGTTCACCCCGGTTGGCGCCGGGACCGACGAGGCCATCGGTCTCATCGACTTCGAGCTCAAGCGGCTCGGACTCGTCATCCCGCTCCCCCTCGGCGTCGAACTCCCGGCCGGCCGGCTCACCGAGCGAGAACGGAGCGACCTACGAGCACCCTCCGCGCTCGTTCGGGCCCGAGCCGCACTCGAGGCTCATCGCCGACTCGGATCGAACGACGCGAGCGCCCACTGCTTCACCGGGTACGAGCGGACCGACGCCGCATCGACGTACCTCCTCACTCGAGACCCCGACGTCATCCCTCCCGTCTCCCCACTGCTGCCGCAGCTGAGCGACCTGCTGCAGATCAGCCAGGTGCTGGGCGAGGTCCTGCTGGACGGTTGCGACGCCGCTTCGGCCCTGAGCAGACGCCCGGGACTGAACACCGACGGGTCCTCGGTGCTCTCCCGGGTCCTGGCCGCGCGACTCGGGACAGCCGCGAACCGGGCGGGCCGACTCCCCGATCAGCTCCTCGCCCGGCTACGGCACGCCGATCAGGTGCTGGGCACCCAGGTGAGCGAGTCCCTCACCGCCTCCGGCGCCGAGACCTCCGGCCTCGACGCCCTGCTGAGTCCGGGCACCCGGGTCTGTTTCACCGGAACGGCCCGATCCGCGGAGGGCCGGATCCTCGAACGCACCGAGCTCGAGGAGCTGGCCCGTCGCAGCGGTCTGGTTCCGGTGCAAACCGTCACCAAGACCCGGTGCGACGTTCTCGTGGTGGCCGAGTTGGGCACCCAGTCCGGAAAGGCCAAGAAGGCAGCGGACTTCGGCAAGCCGATCGTCGCCGTCGATGAGTTCTTCGACTGGTACGACCACCGCTGACCCGACGGGAGCGGGCCTCACGAACCGGTCTCAGCCGACCAGCACGACCTCGTGATCGCCTTGTGGCATCAGCTCCTCCTTCGAACCGCGCACCAGCACGACCGCGATCAGCGCCGCTACGAGCATCACGATGCCGGAGGCCAGGAAGACGGTCGAGTACCCGTCGGCGACGGCGCTCATCGGCTCCGCCCCGGCCGTCAGTGCCCGGTCGGCGGTGCCGGCGTACAGCACCGTGAACACGGCCAGGCCGATGGACCCGCCCAGGTTGAGCATCGAGTTCACCGTGGCGGAGGCGACACCGGCGTCGCGGGCGTCGACACCGGTCAGCGCCAGGTTCTGCAGCGGAACGAACAGCATCGACAGACCCACGCCGAGCAGTACGAGCGCGGGTAGCACCTGAGTCCAGTAGCTGCCCTCCGGAGTGATGCCGGTCAGGTAGAACAGACCGGCGGCACTCACCAGCGGTCCGGTGATCATCAGCTGGCGTGGGCCGAATGTATTGAGGATCTTCATGACCAGGGGCGTACATCCGAAGATCACTACCGTCATGGCGACATTGGCCACTCCGGCAACCAAGGGGGTCATCCCCATCACGATCTGGAAGTGGAACGTCAGGTAGAGCATCGACCCGATCATCACCGCGCCGATGACGGTCTGAATCAGGAAAGCTCCGGCCCGGACCCGGTGCAGAATCACCCGCAACGGCAGCATCGGCTGTTCGACGCGCGCCTCGATCAGGACGAAGGCGCCCAGCAGCGCGATGCCGAGCCCGAGACAGAGAAGCGTGTCGAGAGCGACCCAGCCGTGCTCGGCACGAGTGAAGCCGTAGACCAGGAGACCGAAGCCGAATGTGACCGTGAGGGCACCCCAGAGGTCGTAGCGGCTGTCATCCTCCGACTTGCTCTCGGCGATCACTCGGGAACCCCCGACCGTGCCGACGAGCACGAACACGACGTTCACCAGCAGACACCAGCGCCAGGAGGCGAACTCGGTGAGCACCCCACCGAGCACCAGTCCGATCGCCGCGCCGGTCCCCGCCACCACACCGAAGATCGCGAAGGCGAGATTCCGCTCCCTGCCGTGTGGAAAGATCACCGTCACCATCGCCAGGGCGGCGGGTGCCAGCAGCGCCGCGAACACTCCCTGGACCCCTCGGGCGATAACGAGTTCGGTTCCGGAATGAGCCAGACCACCCCATACCGAGGCCGCGCCGAACCCGCTCATCCCGACCATGAACGTGCGCTTGCGTCCCCAGTAGTCGGCGATCCTTCCGCCGAGCAGCAGCAGCGCCCCGAAGGCCAGTGCGTAGGCGGTGATCACCCACTGGCGTTGCCCGTCACTCATCCCCAGTTCTGTCTGGGCCTGGGGCAGCGCGATGGCAACGATGGTGGTATCGAGGACGACTACCAACTGGGTCATCGCGAGAATGCCCAGCGCCCACCAGCGAAGGCGATCGGCGGGCAGTGATGTAGACATGAGGAAACCTCCAGAGTCTGTCTGTCCTGGAGGTTTTCAGCCCTGGATCTTCGCGTCATCGGCGCTCGACCACCCCGATCATCCAGATCGGGCAGGCCCACAATCTACGACATTGCAGCCACGGTCGACACTTCGGTGGCGCGCGCTGTCGACACGATCGCTCACACGAACACCGAGAGAGCCTTCCCTCGCACCCAATCAAGGATTACTATATTCATAAATTATTGCCCTGGATGAGAGACGAGCGTTGCATGCTGAGCAGTGCGGGTACCACGGTTGAGCAGTGCGAGCAGGCAGGGCGCGAACTCTTCGTCCGGCTCTTCCCCTATGTCGCCGCGGCTCGACTCCGACGCACCAGAACCACCCCCGAGGATCCGTTCTCCGCGCGCCCCCCGACCTCGCCCGGGGCGCCGCTGAACCGGATCGGCCGACAACGCCGCCTCTCCGACCCCACGTACCGGGCCGGAGTGGGGATCAGCACGGACACGCTGTACACCTCGGCCTGGCTCGACCTGGCGCACGGGCC
>CAYNFY010000039.1:0-37535 GCA_964396585.1 uncultured Nocardioides sp. | reverse complement strand
GCTACCGGCGGCTGCGCAACCGGGCCCGGTTGAAGTTCCTGGTCGCCGACTGGGGCATGGAGAAGTTCCGGGAGGTGCTCGAGACCGAGTACCTCAAGCGTGAGCTGGTCGACTGCGAGTCCCCCGTCGCGCCCGTGTACCAGGGCGATCACATCGGCATCCACGAGCAGAAGGACGGCGACTTCTACATCGGTGTGGCACCGCGGGTGGGCCGGATCAATGGTCAGACCCTGCTCGACCTCGCCGACGTCGTGGAGCGCAACGGGGCCACCGGGGTGCGTCTGACCGCCTACCAGAAGCTCGTCGTGCTCGGCGTTCCGGCGGCGGCCACCGACAGAACGGCTGCCGAGCTGGCCGAGATCGGGCTGCAGGCGAATCCCTCCAACTGGCGTCGCAACATGATGTCGTGCACCGGCCTGGAGTTCTGCAAGCTCGCGATCGTGGAGACCAAGGAGCGCGCCCGCGCACTGATCGAGTCGCTCGAAGAGCGCTTCGACGACCTGGACACCCCGATCACCGTCAACGTGAACGGCTGCCCCAATGCCTGCGCCCGTACCCAGGTCGCCGACATCGGACTCAAGGGTCAGCTGGTCCTCGACGAGGATGGCAATCAGGTGGAGGGCTTCCAGGTCCACCTGGGCGGCGCGCTCGGCCTGAAGGCCACCTTCGGTCGTAAGCTGCGCGCTCACAAGGTGACCAGCGAGGGCTTGGACGACTACATCACCAACGTGGTGCGGGCCTACTTGGCTGGTCGTACCGAGGGCGAGACCTTCGCCGACTGGGTGGCCCGGGCCGACGATGACCTGCTGCGCGGCGAGAAGTCCCTGGAGACGGTCTGATGAACGCCCGCGCAACGGCGAACTACTGCCCCTACTGCGGCGAGACCGATATGCGTCCGCACGAGGTGGTGGGTGAGGACGGCGAGATCACCTCACCGCACGGCACCTGGGAATGCCGTGGCTGCCTGCGCGCGTTCCGTCTCTCCATGCTGGGGATGGTTCGCCCCCTGGCCGAACGGAAGGATCCGCGATGACCGCCGCTACCACCAGGGCCGCGCATCAGGCGCGGGGCAGTCACACCGAAGGGCGCTCCGATGAGGAGTTGCGTGAGCTGGTCAGTCATATGGGCGCCGAGCTGGAGCTTGCGCCGGCCACCGACATCATCGAGTGGGCCGCGGCGACCTTCGGTGAGCGGTTCTGTGTGACCTCGTCGATGGGCGACGCGGTACTTGCGCACCTGGCGGCCCAGGTCGCCCCCGGGGTGGACGTGGTCTTCCTCGATACCGGATACCACTTCGTCGAGACGATCGGGACCCGGGATGCGGTCGAGGCCACGATGGACGTCAATCTGATCACCATCTCCACGCCGCTGAGCGTTGCCGAGCAGGACGAGCAGTACGGCAAAGATCTGTACCGCACCGACCCGGACCTGTGCTGCAAATTGCGCAAGGTACAACCCTTAGCGGATTCATTGGCGAACTACGACGCCTGGGCGACCGGACTGCGCCGGGCAGAGACCCGGAATCGGGTGATCGCTCCGGTGATCGGTTGGGACGCAAAGAAGCGCAAGGTCAAGGTCTCCCCCATCGCCCGGTGGTCCGACGAGGACGTCGAACGCT
The DNA here is from genome assembly GCA_964396585.1 of uncultured Nocardioides sp. Taxonomy (GTDB): domain Bacteria; phylum Actinomycetota; class Actinomycetes; order Propionibacteriales; family Nocardioidaceae; genus Nocardioides. Next base: position 35,917 of record CAYNFY010000039.1, on the reverse strand, counting down.
ATATCGCCGAGAACGGGGTCCTGGTCAATCCACTGACCTACGACGGCTACCCCTCCATCGGGTGCTGGCCATGCACCCGGCGGGTGGCGCCCGGTGACGACCCCCGCAGTGGGCGGTGGGCCGGAATGAACAAGACTGAGTGTGGCATCCACACCTGATCGAACCCGCAGTTCACGAACCCGCGCGACAACGGCGTCGCGTTCATCCATTGAAGATCGCATCACTAGAAATGGGAGGCCTCACACAAATGGCAGCTCCTGCACTGATCTGTCTGGCTCACGGCAGCCGTGATCCACGTTCCGCCGAGACCGTCAAGGCTCTGGTCGCCGAGGTCAAGGCGATGCGCGGAGATCTCAAGATCGAGACCGCGTTCCTCGACCATTCCAGACCCTCGTTCACGGCGGTGGTGGACAGACTCGTCCGGGCGGGTCACGAGGAGATCGTGGTGGTGCCGCTGCTACTCACCGAGGCCTATCACGCGAAAGTGGACGTGCCCAGCGCTGTGGCCGACGCCATCGTTCGTCACGATGGGCTGCGGATCCGCGCGACCACCGTGCTGGGGCTGGAGCACGCCTTCCTCGAGGTACTCGACATTCGACTCCGCGCCGCGCTCCGGGAGAACCGGGTCCGTGAGCTCGACGCTCTGGTGCTGGCCGCAGCCGGGTCCTCCGACCCGCTGGCCAACCAGTCGGTGGCGCGCTTGGCCCGGGTCTGGGGTGCCCGCCACAAGCTGCCGGTGACCGCTGCGTTCGCCTCCTCGGCCCCGCCGGCCACGGGTGAGGCGGTGCGCGCCTTCCGGGCCGAAGGCAAGCGGCACGTGGCCGTGGCCTCGATGTTCCTGGCCCCCGGTTTCCTGCCCGACCGGGCCGGAGAGCTCGCACTGGAGGCCGGCGCGGTCGCGGTCTCCGAACCACTCGGCGCGCACCCGGTACTGGCCCACACGGTATTGGCCCGCTACGCCGTCGGTGCGGTCGAACTCGTCCCCGTCTGATCCCTACCCAACGCTGAGAGGGCGCTTCTAGTTACCCGCTGGGTAACTAGAAGCGCCCTCTCAGCGTTGCAGGAGGCCCGGCGTTTCAGGCCCGGCGTTTCAGGAGACCAGGCTGCGGACCAGATCGGCGAGCGTGGCGGCCGGGTCCGAGGTCAGGCCCCCATGTACCGGACCCGGTTGGATCACCGTCGACCGGGGGGCCTTGAGGAATCCGAAGCGCTGACTCATCGGCTGCCGACCCGCCACTCCGCTGGCCGGGTCGCCGGCCGCGACGGCCTCGACGAAGCTCAGTGCCTTCTCCACCCGGGCGCAGTCCAGACCAGGGGCCAGAGCCATCAACCGCGCGGTGTCCACCGACCAGGCCACCTGGAGGAAGTCCGCGTTGCGGCAGTGCAGCACCACCCCGACATTGACGAACTCCTCGCGCTCGGGACGCGGCACACAACGCAGCACCACGTACTCGTACGGCTCTACCCCCCTCGGGTCGGCGCTCATACCTGAGCCTCCGGCAGCCACTGCCTGGTACCGAGCCGTGCGGTGAGGAATCGGACGTACGCGGCCCGCAGCGCCTCCGGTGTCTCGGCTCCGGGGAGCGGCTCCAACCAGACGTCCGGCACCTCGGCCAGGATCTCGGTGAACACCTGCTCGTCGAGCAGCGCGCTGATCTGGACGTCGGCCTCGGGCAATCCGGCGCGTGCCGAGACGAGAACGTGATCAGCCGCGTCCCAAGGCTGGGCTGCGAATCGCTGTGGATCGGTGATCCCGCCGGCCCAGGCGTGATGGAAGTAGAGGGAGGCACCGTGGTCGATCACCCATAACCGGTCGTGCCAGAGCAGCAGGTTCGGATTGCGCCAACTGCGGTCCACGTTGGCGGTGAAGGCGTCGAGCCAGAGCACCTTCGCCGCGGTCTCCTCACCCGCGGGGAGGTCTCCGTCGAACCCGAAGGCACCGGGCAGGAAGTCGACCCCCAGGTTGAGCCCCAGACTGGCGGTCAGCAGATCCTGGACCTCCTCATCGGCCTCGTAGCGCGCGATATCGGCGCTCAACTCCAAGGCCACCAGGTCCGGGGTCCGCAAGCCGATCCGACGCGCCAGAGCCGAGACGATCACCTCGGCGACCAGTACCTTCGGTCCCTGTCCGGCCCGGTGGAACTTGCAGACGTAGGTGCCCAGATCCTCGGCCTCCACGATGCCGGGCAGCGAGCCACCCTCACGCAACGGGGTGACATACCGGGTCACCCGAACGGTGGGCATCACCGGACCGGCGCTTCGTTCAGGAGACGGTCCCGCTCGACGGCAGGGTCGAAGGTGGCCTCCGGCCAGACCGGGTCGAGCCCCCGCAGGGCCTCGAGCAACAGCCTCGCCACAGCCCAGTTGCGATACCACTTCTTGTCCGCCGGCACGACATGCCATGGCGCCTGTTCGGTACTGGTCCGGTCCAGGGCGATCTCGTAGGCCTCGCGGTAGGCCGGCCACAGTTCGCGCTCGTCGACGTCGCCGGGGTTGTACTTCCAGTGCTTCGTCGGGTTGTCCAGGCGCTCGAGCAGTCGCTGCTTCTGCTCGTCGGGACCGATGTGCAGCATGCATTTGATGACGGTGGCCCCGTTGGCGACCAGCTCCGCCTCGAAGTCATTGATGGCGCCGTAGCGACCCTCGATCTCGTCGGCCGGAGCGAACCCTCGCACCCGCTGGATCAACACGTCCTCGTAGTGCGATCGATCGAAGACCCCGATGAAGCCGGCCTCCGGCAGCTGTTTGCGGATCCGCCATAGGAAGTCATGGCGGCGCTCGTCCTCTGACGGGGCCTTGAAGGCGGCGATCCGTACCCCTTGCGGGTCGACCAACCCGACTGAGTGCCGCAACACCCCACCCTTGCCCGAGGTATCCATCCCCTGGAGCACCAGCAGGACGCTGCGCCGGTCCCCCGCCGTGCGTCCCGCCCACAGTCGCTCCTGCAGGTCGGCCAGCTCGGATCCGAGCTCGGCGAGCGCCTGTTCACCGTCCTTCTTGTCCCCGGTGAATCCGGGGGTGGCATCGGTGGCCAGGGTGCTCAGGTCCACGGGACCGGAGGTGGCCAGGAGGTCGCTGAGCCGTACCTCGTTCTCACTCATGAGCTCAAGTCTCCCCGATCGTCTCGGCCCGGACTCAACCGAGGATGGTGGGCACGCTGAAGGAGCAACCCACGACCGTGCTGACGGTTCCGTCGGGGTTGGGCTCGTCGAACCAGGTGCCTGGAATGAACCCGACCTTGGCCAAGGCTCGCAGGCTGGCACCGTTTCGATGATCGGGAGCCGCGAAGAAGGTGTTCACGTCCGGGTGTCGAGCGTGGGCGTGTCGAGCCCAGGCCCACAGCATCAGCGGCCCCCAGCCCCGTGAGATCCAAGCCGGCTCCCCGATCGCGTAATCCACACTGAGAGTCTCGGGATCCGGGGTCAGCTGCGGGTACTCGGGATATTCCTTGACCAGATAGTCCTGACAGAACCCGATCGAGCGCCCGTTGGCCTCCACCACCCATTGTGAGGTCGGCGTCTCGCCGCGTACATCGGGCAGATAGCGGGCCCGCACCGCCTCGTCGTCCAGTGCTCCCTCAGCGGCCCACCATTTCGAGACCCTGGGCGAACGGAGCCAGCGAGCCAGGTCCTTGAGGTCATAGGCGGTCATCGGGCGCAACGCGATCCGGCAGGTCTCGTCCACGAGAAACCGTTTGACCTCGCCGGACAGGTCGTAGGCCATCGGGACCCCGGACCCGGAGATTCGTTCCGCCGCACGCAGCAACGACTCCCCTGGTCGACAGATGCCGGTACGGGGCGGGTTCATGCCGAGGACCTGCACCGATGCGTTCACGCGGGTCACCCTAGTACGTGTGCACGAGAGCTAGTCGGCATAACGGACCATGCTCCAGCATGGACACCGAGCACAAGGTCGACCGCCTCCGGGTCAGCCGGTACCGCCCCTCACCAGTCCGGCTGTGAGTCGCCTTCGTCGCCGAAGCCGACGGCGGCCAACTCCTCGTTGACCACCGACCAGGCCAGAGGGCCCCCATACCCCTTGCGCGCCAGCATCGCGACCAGGCGCCGAGTGGCGGTGGCCCGGTCCACTCGCTGCACGTTTCTGATCTTCTTGCGGACCAGATGCTGTGCCGCCTCCCGCTGCGAGTCCTCATCGATCAGCTCCAGCGCCTCACGCGCAACCTGATCGTCGATGCCCTTACGGCGAAGTTCCTGGGCCAACGCTCGCGGTGCCAATCCCCGGGCCTGGTGGCGACCCTGCACCCAGTTCTCGGCAAAGGCCCGGTCATCGATCAGCCCCACCTCGGTGAAGCGGTCCAGCAATCTCTCCGCGATCTCCTCGGGCACATCCTTGGCGTCCAGCTTCTTGCGCAGTTCCCCTCGCGACCTGGCCGCACCCGTCAACTGGTCGAGCAGGATCTTGCGGGCCACCGACTCGGGATCGGCCTCCGGCACCTGAGCGGCACCGTCCTCGGGCGGCGGTGCCGCGCGACGGGTCCGTCGGGTCCCGGCCGGCTTCCGGAAGCCCCGACCACCCGCCGAGCGTCGGGGTCGAGGTCCTCCGGAAGCTGGTTCAGCCGAGGCCTCCGTGGCTCGCTGGGTCCAGGCATCCACCCCGGCCGCGACGTCGCCCAGCCAGTCGGGGGGCTTGGTCGGCCATCCGTCCGTCCCAGACATCAGAAGTCATCGACGCCGATCGGCTTGTCGGAGAGGTCGTCCGCGTCCAAGGTCGGAGTGATCCCCAGCTTCTCGAGGATCCTCTTCTCGAGCTCGTTGGCCAGATCGGGGTTGTCCTTGAGGAAGTTGCGGGAGTTCTCTTTGCCCTGCCCCAGCTGGTCGCCCTCGTAGGTGTACCAGGCACCCGCCTTGCGGACCAGGCCGGCCTCGACCCCGACATCGATCAGGCCACCCTCGCGGGAGATTCCCTTGCCGTACATGATGTCGAACTCGGCCTGCTTGAACGGGGGGGCGACCTTGTTCTTCACGACCTTGACCCGGGTCCGGTTACCGACCATTTCGGTGCCGTCCTTGAGCGTCTCGATACGACGCACATCAAGGCGTACCGAGGAGTAGAACTTCAGGGCCCGACCACCGGTGGTCGTCTCCGGCGAGCCGAACATGACACCGATCTTCTCGCGCAGCTGGTTGATGAAGATCGCCGTGGTGCCAGAGTTGTTCAGCGCACCGGTCATCTTTCGCAGGGCCTGGCTCATCAACCGTGCCTGGAGGCCGACGTGGCTGTCGCCCATCTCGCCCTCGATCTCGGCGCGGGGCACCAGGGCGGCCACCGAGTCGATCACGATCAGGTCGAGGGCACCCGAGCGGACCAGCATGTCGGCGATCTCGAGAGCCTGCTCACCGGAGTCGGGCTGGGACACCAGGAGGGCATCGGTGTCCACTCCGAGATTCTTGGCGTACTCGGGGTCCAGGGCGTGCTCCGCATCGATGAAGGCGACGATGCCGCCACGCGCCTGGGCACTCGCCACCGCGTGCAGGGCGACCGTGGTCTTACCAGAGGACTCCGGGCCATAGATCTCCACGACCCGACCACGCGGAAGCCCGCCGAGCCCCAGCGCCACGTCCAACGCGATGGAACCGGTCGGGATGATCTCCAGCGGAGCACGGGTGTCATCACCCAACCGCATGATCGAGCCCTTGCCGAACTGCTTCTCGATATTCGCGAGCGCTACGTCGAGCGACTTGTCGCGGTCTCCACCAGCCATGGGAACTTCCTTCTTGTTCTTCGTTCGTCGTGAGCCAGACACATCTGCGACGCTACGACCAACCCCCGACACAGCCTGATCAGCCGGGTCGCCATCGTGAAGATGGTGGAGGGAGAAGGTCCTCGTCGTGCCTGTCGACAGAAACCCTACCCCGAACAGTTGTTCGAGATCGGTTCACGGTCTGTCGGGCGTGTCACCACCGGCTCAGCGATCCCGTTCGGGAAGTTCCAGCACCTTCCACACCGCGGCCCAGACCTGCTTCGGCGCCATCCCGGCCGCCAGAGCCTCCTCGACGGTACGAGAACCTAGGTCGGCCATCACGAACATCCCCGCCCAGGACCGCGAGTAGTCGCGACCCAGAGCCTGGTCGAGTCGTATCCAGAACTCCGTGTGTCTCATCCGATCCTCCGCGTGGATGCGCCCGCATCGGTCGGCACCGATGTCCCACCGATGGTGCACCACCCCGACCGCGGGGTCGCCGACCGGGGTCTCGAGGCTGGTTCGCTCGATCCGGCCCACGGGTATCCGCGCCGACGTGCGTCGGTGCCATCGGCGAAGATGAACGGGTGATCCGTCCCGAACCCACCGAAACTGCCGCACTGGCACGGTTCAGCCCGGCCACCCGGGAGTGGTTCGGCGCTGCCTTCGCGGAACCCACGTCCGCCCAGTCGGGGGCATGGCAGGCCATCAGTTCGGGACGACACACCCTGGTGGTCGCGCCGACCGGGTCGGGCAAGACGCTCAGCGCCTTCCTCTGGGCGCTGGACCGGCTACTCACCGCGCCGCCACCGGCCGAGAGGCTCCACCGGACCCGGGTGCTCTACGTCAGCCCGCTCAAGGCGTTGGCCGTGGACGTGGAGCGCAATCTGCGCGCACCCCTGGTCGGCATCGGGCACACCGCCGACCGAATCGGGTTGCCACATACCGAGATCCGGGTCGGTATCCGGTCGGGGGACACCAGTCCAGCGGATCGGCGTCGCCTGGCCAGCGCGCCGCCCGATGTGCTGATCACCACGCCCGAGTCATTGTTCTTGATGCTGACCTCCGCAGCCCGGGAGACGCTGCGCGGCATCGACACCGTGATCATCGACGAGGTGCACGCGGTGGCCGGTTCGAAACGTGGAGCTCACCTGGCGCTGAGCCTGGAACGACTCGATGAGCTCCTCGACACCCCGGCCCAGCGGATCGGGTTGAGCGCAACGGTGCGACCCGTCGAGGAGGTGGCCCGATTTCTGGGCGGCGCGGCGCCGGTCGAGGTGGTCGCCCCCATCAGCTCCAAGGCGTGGGACCTGTCGGTGGTGGTGCCCGTCGAGGACATGACCGCGCCCGGCGAATTCGACGACTCCGGGGAGGGCGACCCCCGCTCGCACACCTCGGTCTGGCCACATGTCGAAGAGGAGGTCGCCAGTCGGATCGCCACCTACCACAGCACCATCGTCTTCACCAACTCCCGCCGACTCGCGGAACGACTCACCGCCCGGCTCAACGAGATCGCCGAGGAGCGGGCCGGGAACGAGGTGGGCCCCGGCGGTCCACCGGCCGAGATGATTGCTCAGTCGGGGGCGAGTCGCGGGGTCGGCACCGTGATCGCCAGGGCACACCACGGCTCGGTCTCCAAGGAGCAGCGGGCCCTGATCGAGGACGACCTCAAACAGGGCCGACTCCCGGCCGTGGTCGCCACCAGCAGCCTCGAACTCGGCATCGACATGGGCGCGGTCGACCAGGTGATCCAGATCGAGTCGCCGCCCAGCGTGGCCAGCGCTCTGCAACGGGTCGGTCGAGCCGGGCACCAGGTCGGTGAGGTCAGTAGGGGGGTGCTGTTCCCCAAGCATCGAGGCGACCTGGCACCGACCGCGGTGGCAGTGGAACGGATGCGGTCGGGCGCCATCGAGTCGCTCCGGGTGCCCACCAACCCACTGGACGTACTGGCCCAGCAGCTCGTCGCGATGAGCGCACTGGACACCCTGGAGGTGGACGCGACCTTCGACCTGGTACGGCGAGCTGCCCCGTTCACCTCGCTCCCGCGGGGCGCCTACGAGGCCACCCTGGACCTGCTGGCCGGGCGCTATCCCAGCGACGAGTTCGCCGAGCTGCGCCCCCGCGTGGTCTGGGACCGAGTCGCCGGCACCGTGTCGGGACGCCCCGGTGCGCAGAGACTCGCGGTCACCAGCGGGGGCACCATCCCCGACCGGGGACTCTTCGGGGTCTTCATCGTGGGTGAGGAGAAGGGGGGTCGCCGGGTCGGCGAGCTCGACGAGGAGATGGTGTACGAGTCCCGGGTGGGCGATGTCTTCGCGCTCGGTGCGACCAGTTGGCGGATCGAGGACATCACCCACGATCGAGTGCTGGTCACTCCGGCACCGGGAGTGCCCGGCCGGCTGCCGTTCTGGACCGGTGACACGCTGGGCCGCCCCGCTGAGATGGGCCGTGCGGTCGGTGCTCTGGTGCGCGAGATCGCCGCCGTTCCCAGATCCGAGTCGCTCGCCCGGCTCGATGCCGCCGGTCTGGACACGAATGCCGCAACGAACCTGGTGGACTACGTGACCGAGCAGGCCGAGGCCACCCGGTTGGTGCCTAGTGATGTCTCGGTCCTGGTCGAGCGGTTCCGCGACGAACTAGGAGACTGGCGACTCGTGGTGCACTCCCCTTACGGGATGGCCGTGCACTCGCCCTGGGCCCTGGCGATCAACGCCCGGCTGCGCGAACGGCACGGAGTCGACGGATCCGCGGTCGCCTCGGACGAGGGAGTGGTGGTGCGGATCCCGGACAGCGATGCGCCGCCCCCAGGCTCGGAGCTGGTGGTCTTCGCCGCCGACGAGATCGAGGAGATCGTCACCCGTGAGGTCGGCGGCTCGGCCTTGTTCGCCTCCCGGTTCCGGGAATGTGCGGCCCGAGCCCTGTTGTTGCCGCGCCGCGACCCGGGCCGACGCAGCCCCCTGTGGCAGCAGCGACAGCGCAGCGCGCAGTTGCTGGAGGTGGCCAGTCAGTATCCGACCTTCCCGATCGTGTTGGAGGCGGTACGCGAATGCCTGGTCGACGTCTACGACCTGCCCGGGCTGGTCGAACTACTACGCCGTATGGAGCGGCGCGAGGTCACGGTCAGCGAGGTGGAGACACCGCGCCCCTCCCCTTTCGCCCGGTCCCTGCTGTTCGGCTACGTGGCGGCCTTCATGTACGAGGGCGACTCACCGATCGCCGAGCGACGGGCCGCGGCCCTGACCCTCGACCAGGGGCTGCTGGCCGAATTGCTGGGCCGTGCCGAACTGCGCGAGCTGCTCGACCCGGAGGTGCTCGCCGAGGTCGAGGCCGAATTGCAGCGCACCGTGCCCGAACGGCAGGCCCGGTCGATGGAGCAGCTGGCCGATCTGCTGCGGGTGCTGGGACCCTTGGACCTCGTCGCCGTCACCGAGCGATGTACGCCTGGAGCCCCGGTCCGACAGTGGCTCAAGGAACTGACCACGGCCCGCCGGCTGGCCCCGGTCCGGATGGCCGGCACCGAGCGGTGGTCCGTGGTCGAGGACCTGGCCCGACTGCGAGACGGCCTCGGGGTGACCATGCCCCCCGGAGTCCCGGCCGCGTTCACCGAACCCGTCGAGGATCCGTTGGCCGACCTGGTGGGTCGTCATGCCCGCACACACGGCCCGTTCACCGTCGAAGAGGTGGCCGCCCAGCTGGGTACCGGGGTGGCCGTGGTGCGGCACACCCTGGCCCGGCTGGCGGCCCGCGGGCGGTTATTGGAGGGAGAGTTCCGTCCGACCGGCTTCGGAAGCGAGTGGTGCGACGCCGACGTGTTGCGCCGGCTGCGGAGACGCTCGCTGGCCCGGCTCCGACACGAGGTCGAGCCGGTCGAGCCCGAGGTACTGGGCCGGTTCCTCCCGGCCTGGCACCAGATCGGCACCAGGCGCGCCCCGCGGGGCATCGACGGGGTGGTCGCCGTGGTCGAGCAGCTGGCCGGTGCCCCCGTTCCGGCCAGTGCGCTGGAGTCACTGGTGCTCCCGGCCCGGGTCCGGGACTACTCCCCCGCGCTACTCGACGAGCTGATGTCTGCCGGTGAGGTGCTCTGGGCCGGCCATGGATCGCTGAGCGGCGCCGACGGGTGGGTCTCGCTGCATCTGGCCGATACCTGTGAGCTCACCCTGCCGCTACCGGTCCCGGGTACCACCTCCGAACTCTCCGAGGCGGTCCTGAGGGCGCTGGAGCCGGGAGGCGCCTGGTTCTTCCGGCAGCTGTCCGATGCCGTGGGAAGTACCGACGACGAAGCTCTGCAGGCACTGCTCTGGGACCTGGTCTGGAGCGGCATCCTCAGCAATGACACGCTGGCGCCGCTGCGCTCCCTGGTGCGCGGCAGTGGGCGCAGCGGCGGGCGGGGCGGCGGAACCCATCGTCAGCGAAGCCGAACACCCCGGTCCCGCGCGAGCGCCCCGGGCCGGCGCCCACGACTGCCCGCACGCGGTGGTCCCCCGGAGACGGCCGGCCGCTGGAGTCTGTTGCCGCGAGTCGAGACCGATCCGACCAAGCGGGCCCACGCGCTCGCCGAGACTCTCTTGGAACGGCACGGTGTGGTGACCCGCGGGGCGGTTCAGGCCGAACGGGTTCCCGGCGGATTCGCCGGGGTCTATCGGGTGCTGGCGGCCTTCGAGGAGACCGGCCGGACCCGCCGCGGGTACTTCGTCGCCGGGTTGGGTGCCGCCCAGTTCGGCACCGCCGGTGCCGTGGACCGACTACGTACCTTCACCTCGCCCCCGGAACAACCCGAGAGTGTCTCGTTGGCCGCCACGGATCCGGCCAATCCCTACGGTGCGGCACTCGACTGGCCGGCCCATCCGGGCACGCATCGTCCCGGCCGTAAAGCAGGCGCCCAGGTGGTTCTGGTCGACGGCGTGCTCACCGTCTACGTGGAGCGGGGAGGCCGCACGCTGCTCACCTTCAACGAGGACCCGATCCGCCTCGCATCGGCGCTGAATGCGCTGGTGGACTCGGTACGGACGGCGGCACGGGCCGGTATCGCTGTGGGCGATCTGACCGTGGAGAAGGTCGATGGGGTACCGCTCCTCGGATCGGGCGACTCCCCGATCCGAGGAGCGCTCGCCGAGGCGGGTTTCGTCACCACCACCAAGGGGGTCCGATTCCGTGCCTGAGGGTGACTCCGTCTGGCGCACCGCGCGGGTCTTGGATCGGGTCTTGGTCGATCAGAGGCTGGTGGAGTCCGACTTCCGCGTCCCGGCATTGGCCACCCTCGATCTGACCGGCAGCACCTGCCTGGGCACCGACACCCACGGCAAGCATCTGTTCACCCGGTTCCGGGGCTCGGACCGGGTACTGACGGTTCATTCACATCTGGGGATGGACGGCGCCTGGCGGGCGATGCGGGTCGGCCCCGGTACTCCGCCCCGATCCGGGGGTGCGCACCATCAGGTTCGAGCCTTGCTGCGAACCGAGACGGCCTGGGTGATCGGGTCATCCCTCAAGGCGCTGGACCTGCTCTCCCCCGACGATGAGCAGGCACTCCGCTCCCGACTCGGGCCGGACCTGCTCGCGGCGGATACCGGCGAGGCCGAGGCCATGGCCGCCTGGCAGGCTGCGGTGCTTCGCGATCCCGGCCGTCCGTTCGCGGAGACGCTGCTCGACCAACGGGTACTGGCCGGACTGGGCACCGTCTTCGTGAGCGAGGTCGGCTTCCTGCTCGGGGTGGCCCCGACCCGTCCGGTGGCCGAGGCGTCAGCGACCCGGGTGGTGTCACTGGCCCGGCAGCTGCTGCGCAGCAGTGTCCGTCAGGGACGACGAGTCACCACTGGAAACACCCGCCGCGGTGCGGATCTGTGGGTCTATGGCCGAGACCGGCGCCCGTGCCGTCGCTGCGCAACTCCCGTGCGGCACGACCCGATCGGGACCCCGCCCGTGGCGCGCTCGATCTGGTGGTGCCCCTCGTGCCAGACCTGACAGGTGGCCTGTCAGCACGTCACGAGCAGGGCGATATCGACCAGGGGCGACGTTACCGCGCTCGATCAGCGATCAGGCGGCGGAGGCCACCACATCGCCCTCCGGGACGATGCTGGGCACATCGACCGACTCGATGGCGGCGTCGACCATCAGGCCCAACTCCACCTCTTCGACGGCGACGGCGGCGCTGACCTCTCGCAATACGGTCGACAGTGGTAGGTCCAGTGCCGAGCAGAGGGAGGCGAGCAGCTCGGAGGAGGCTTCCTTCTGCCCTCGCTCGATCTCGGAGATATACCCCAGGCTCACCTGAGCCTGTCCGGAGAGTTGGCGCAGCGTGAAACCTCGCTTCATGCGCTCCCGCCGAAGCACATCGCCGAGCGAACGACGGAACAGCACCATGGGCCTCTCCTCAAGGTCGTGTCACACAGGTGTCAGAACTCGACATCGTCAACGCTACCCGAGGGTGGTTTCTTCCCCACCTGGGCTCGTCTCACTGGGTGGCCGGTTCCTGAGGACCGCGAGCAGCAGGGCGAGTGCCTCATCCACCGTTCTGGTTCGGATCTGTTCTCGGTCGCCGTCCAGCGCGAGCCGGACCGCGCGGGTGCCTTCCGCGCTCGCGATGCCGAGGTACACGGTCCCGACCGGCTTACCCTCCTGGCCGGTGGGGCCCGCCACTCCAGTCGTGGCGAGGGCCAGATCCGCTTCGAGCAGGTCCCGGACTCCGGCCGCCATGGCACGGGCACACTCGGCCGAGACGACTCCGACCTCCTCGACCAGCTGTCGCGGAACTCCGAGTACCCGCACCTTGACCTCGGTCGCGTAGCTGACCACTCCGCCCAGCACCGAGGCCGAGGCCCCGGGCACCTGGGTCAGCCTCGCCGCCAGCAATCCCCCGGTCAGCGACTCGGCGGTCGCCACCGTGAGCTCGCGGGTCGTCAACTCACCGATCACCGCTGCGGCCAGGTTGGGTTCGGACACCCCCAGAAGGTAGCCCAGAAAATGACCCGCAAAGAAGCGGGCCGGACCCGCGGGTGCGGGCCCGCCCCGGGATTCACCGCGTGACGACCTTGAGGGTCTTGGTCGCCGTGGCCGCCTTCACCGCAGCGTCACCGGCGTAGCGGATCTTGACCTTGTACTTGCCCGGCTTCTTGAAACCCTTGAGTTTCAGGCTGGCCCGCCCGTTCTTCAGGGCGATCGTCTTCGCCTGCTGGCCCCTGACGGTGATCCGCACCTTGCCGGTGGCCTCGGCGCCGCCCTGGGCCCTCACCGTGACGACGACCTTGGCCCTGGTCTTCTTGACCCGCACCTTCTTCGGGGTGATCTTCACCTTCAGTTTGGCGGCGACCTTGGGCCCGGCCACGTTCCGGAGCGCGATCGGCACTCGCACCATGGTTCCCGTCCGAGGTGCCGTCACGGTGAGTGGACGCCCCCGACCCGCATAGGCAGGCAGGCGTACGTCGACCATCGCCCAGCCGGACTCGTCGTCGGGGTCGGCGCCGACCGTGTTATCGACCACAGCCCGACCGATCACCTGGTCTCCGAACCTGATCTGCACCGTCCGATCACGGAGTTCACCGGGAGCCGTCATCATCAGCGAGGACAGGTCGAAGCCGACCAGATCGCCGGCTCCGTAGGTGCTCGGCGAACCCTGCGGGAAGGAGACCCCCACCGCGTGTTGGGCGTAGTCGACGGCCAGCGGTGTCGACTCGTAGCGAGCCATGAAGTCCACCATCGCCTGCAGGTCGGTCTGCCCGGTATCGGTCCTGTCGGTGCCATGGGCCAACTCGAAGAAGTTGTCGCCGCCGCTGGACAGGAACGAGTTCACCGTCACCGAGTACTTGGTCGTATCCACCAGGGCCACGCCATCGAGCCACATGCCGGTGATCCGGTCCCCTTCGGCCCGGGCCGGGTCATAGGTGAAGGTGAACCCGTTCGACGTCCCCAACCGGAGGAACGGCCGGGTCGGCACATTGCCCGAGGCGTCGCGCTGCCACTGCTGCTCCAGAACCTTCTTGATCTGTGCCCCGGTCAGGCTCATGTTCACCAGTGTGTTGGCGAACGGCTGTACGACCGCGGCCTGCTTGTAGGTCAACGTCGCCGGGAATCCGTCCTCGTCGTTGCCGACCATGTCGGTACGCAGACCACCGGGATTCATGAACGCGATCTGCGACTTCCCAGCGGCGCGTTGGGCTTCGGCCACCACATTGCCCAGGGTGGACTCGCCGCCTCGGTTCTCGGTGACTCCGTCCGCGAGGAAGGCTCGCTTGAGCGGCCCGGCCAGCTTGCCGAGCTCCACCGATCCCAGTTCCTCGGCATCGGCCTGGGCGGCGGTCACGATCCCGGCTACCTCGGTCTGGAGCGCCACCGCATCCGGGTCGGTCACCTCCACGCCCCCGGTGGCGACAACATCGGCCGACGTGAAGGTGGCGGTCCCCGAGTCGGGGTCGACCTCGAAGATCAACTTGTCGAGGTTCATCCCGTACTGACCGGCCGACACGACCGGCCGGCCCCCGATCACGTGCTTGTAGGCCAGATGGGTGTGTCCCGAGACGATCGCGTTGACATTGGAGTTCACCCCAGCCACGATCTTGCCGAACGCACTGTCGTCGGTCGAGCAGGTCAGCGCAGTGCAGGCAGCACCCTCGTGTACCAGCATCACGACCAGGTCCGCGCCGTCGGCCTTCAACCGGTCGGCCGCGGTATTTACCTCGTCGATGATCGAGGTGACCTCGAGGTCGGCGATGCCTGCCGGGCTGACCAGGGACGGCAGATCCTCGGTCACCGCGCCCACGAACCCGACGGTGACACCATCGACCGTTGTGGTCCAGGTGGCTCCGTCGGAGTCACCTAGTGAGGCGGCCACATCCGGCAGTGCATAGGAATCGTCGGACTTCTTGCGCACATTCGCGGCGAGATACTGCCAGTCGGCACCACCTTGGGGATTCGTGGTCGCATCGAAAGGTTTCATCACCCGGTTCGCCAGGTCGTCGTACCCCTGATCGAACTCATGGTTACCGGCCGCGGAGACCTGCAGACCGGCCGCGTTCATCACGTCCAGAGTCGGTTTGTCCTTCTGGATGAAGGACTCGAACGTCGAGGCACCGATGATGTCGCCGGCCATGGCGAATACCGTGTTCGGGTTCTCCGAGCGCAGTTGCTGCACCGCTCCGGCGAACTGGGCGGCGCCGGCAGCGTCGTTGGCGCTCAGGAGCCTGCCGTGGAAGTCATTGCTGCCCAGGATCTGGATGGTGACCGGGTCGGCGGCGTGCGCCGGCCCGACACCTCCCAGCAACGTGAGTGAGGCCAGGACCAGCCCACCGGAGGCCGCGAACGCGACCCTGCTGCGAAATCCGGCCATCGGGGTCGAGAGAGACATCGGCTACCACACCTTCCGAGCATGAGGAAACGACTTCTCGTAGTCGTTCCCCTCCGCGCCCGATCAAACCCAGCAGTGGGAATGTGGTCGCTACCCGGAGATGAACGGGGTCTAGTGTCTCGGTGAAGCCTTGAGGGCGCCGCGCTGACGCCACACGTCACGGAAGAACTCGAAGCCCGACCACAACGTCATCAGCACGGCTCCGGCCAGGAACGCCTGCGCCAGGTAGTAGACCCCGTCGCCGAACCAGCCGAGCCCGCTGAACCGCAAGGGCATGCACAGACCCGCCAGAGCGAGCGCCTGAAGCATCGTCTTGACCTTGCCCGACTGCTTGGCCGGGATCACCACGTGGCGCAGCACCGAGAGCCGCAACAGGGTCACGCTCCACTCGCGCAGCAGCACCAGGATGGTGACCCACCACCAGATCTCGCCCACGATCGAGAGCCCGATGAAGGCCATCCCGGTGATCGCCTTGTCGGCGATCGGATCCGCGATCTTGCCGAAGTCGGTGACCAGGTTGTGCTTGCGAGCCAGATCGCCATCGACCTTGTCGGTGATCATCGCGACCGCGAAGATCGCCCACGCCGCCCAACGCCACGCGGGATCCTCACCACCGTCGTGCAGCAGCACCCAGGCGAAGACCGGCACCAGCAGGATCCGCAGGGTGGTCAGGGCATTGGGCACATTCCAATTGGTCTGCCGTGCCTCGGGCTGGACCCGAGGCTGCTCACCGGGGCTGTTCATCGGAGGCCTCCTTCACGAACTTGGCCCACCACACCGGCCAGCAGGTCGACTCCGTCGGTTCCGGTCACCGAGGCGGTCACCAGGTCCCCCACGGCCACGTCCCGGTCGAGGTCGAGGAGCATCGTGCTGCCATCGACCTCCGGTCCCTGGTGTGCTGCGCGGCCCTCGACCTGCAGCCCTTCCTCGGACTCGGTGATGGACTCGACCAGCACCTCGACCGTCTCGCCGATCCGCTCCTCCGCGCGCTGTGCGTTCAGTTCCTCGACCAGCATCGTGAGGTGTTCGGTGCGCGCCCGGATCTCGTCCTCGTCCAGCTTGCCGGGCAATCGTTCGGCCTCGGTACCGTCTTCGTCGGAGTACCCGAACACACCGGTCACGTCGAGTCGAGCCGCGGTGAGGAAATCACACAGCACGCCGAACTCCTCCTCGGTCTCACCGGGGAATCCGACGATCACGTTCGACCGGACACCCGCGGTGGGTGCCAGGTCCCGGATCTGCTCGAGCAGTGCCAGGAAACTGTCCGGATCACCGAAGCGGCGCATCCGCCGCAGTACGGAGTTGGCGGCGTGCTGGAACGAGAGGTCGAAGTAGGGGACGACACCGGGGGTACCGGCGATCGCCTCGATCAGGCCGGGCCGGGTCTCGGCGGGCTGCAGGTAGGAGACCCGCACCCGCTCGACGCCCTGGACCGCGGCCAGTTCAGGCAGCATGGTCTCGAGCAGCCGCAGATCACCCAGGTCCTTGCCGTACGAGGTGGAGTTCTCCGAGACCAGGAAGAGTTCCTTGACACCCTGCTCACCCAACCAGCGCGCCTCGGCCAGCACATCGGAGGGACGCCGGGAGACGAACGAGCCACGAAAGCTGGGGATCGCGCAGAAGGTGCAGCGCCGATCACATCCCGACGCCAGCTTGAGCGGTGCCATCGGTCCCGAGTCCAGTCGGCGTCGCCGAGCGACCGGGCCGCTGGCCGGGGCGGCGGTGAGGTCATCGATGCTGGCCAGGTGCAGATCGTGACCGGGCACGCTGATGGTCGAGGCGTCTCGCTCGGTGGGGCTGATCGGGAGCAGCCGGCGCCGATCGCTGGGCGTGTGCGGGTGGTGGGTCTCACCGGCCAGGATGGAGCGCAGCCGAGCGGCGATATCGGGATAGTCGTCGAAACCGAGCACCGCATCCGCCTCGGGCAGCGACTCGGCCAGGTCCTTGCCATAGCGCTCGGCCATGCACCCCACCGCGACCACGGCCTGGGTGCGCCCGGTCTCCTTGAGGTCGGCGGCCTCCAGCAGGGTGTCCACCGAGTCCTTCTTGGCGGATTCCACGAAACCACAGGTGTTGACCACCACCGTGTCCGCGTCCTCGGCGTCATCGACCAGCCGGAAGCCGTCCGCCTCCAGGCGTCCGGCCAACTCCTCGGAGTCGACCTCGTTGCGGGCACATCCCAAGGTGAGCACCGCGACGCTGATCGGGGTACCGGTAGGACGGACTGCTGACTGGGCCGATGACTCGGTGGGCGACTGGATGCTCATTTCGACTCCGAGTATGCCGTGGGAGGTGCTGGGAGGGGGATTCCTGAACCGCCCCGCTCGACGCCGACACGGCGCGAGACCAGGCGAGATCACGGGAAGGAAGGATCAGCGCGCCGTGAAGGAACGCTGGATCGCCTCACCCGCGTCCCCGAGCGGTCCACGCTCCTTGCCACCCACCTTGACCGTGGTAGCGCCGTCCGATGACTCGATCCGAACCGGCGGTACCGCTTGAACCCGCTTGGAGTCCCCCACCGCCAGGTTGCCCTTGAACACGATCCGGCCGTTGCCGTCGCGAACCACGATCCGGGCACCACCGCCGGCGGCGGTGACCGCGACCGAGATCGGATCGGAGGTGACGTTCTTGGTCGAGCCGATGCCACCCGAGCCGGCGGGCAGGACCGAGTCACGAAGGTCGGCAGGTGAGTCCATCACCAGTCGGGCCACCGACCAGGCCAGCACCACGGCCATCACCACGGCCACGAGGATCGACCAGTTCGGACCGCCGCGTCCCGAGCGGAGCCCGCTCCCGGCTCCGGCCAGGTCGGCCTCGAAGACTCGGCGCGGGTTGATCGGGGCGTGTGCGTAGCGCTCCTCGTAATCGGCGACCAGCGGCTCCGGGGCGATCCCCAGCACCCGGGCCAGAGTGCGCAGGTGGCCCTTGGCGTAGAAGTCGCCGCCACAGGGCTCGAAGTCGTCCACCTCGATCGACTCGATGACATGCGGCCGGATCCGGGTCCGATCGGCCAGTGCGTCCACACTGAGCCCCAGCCGGGTGCGCGCGGCGCTGATCTCGGGCCCGATCACCGGGTCCTCGGCCGGCTCGAGGGACCGGTCCTCGATCACCAACGGCTCGACGGGCTGCCCCGGCCGGGCGATCGGAGTCACCCGGCTCTCGTCGCTCCCGAGTGGCTGCGGCACGTGCTCCTCGACCAGGGTGACCCGGCCCGGGACCCGCAGCTCGCGACCGTGCAGCGGCGTCAACGTCTCGGTATCCCCGGAGTCGCTGTCTGAGCCGTCGTCGGGATCGATGACGGTGTCGACCCGTCGGGCCTCGTTCAAGGTGCGGGTCGGGACGATCGCCTGGACCTTGGCCAGCCCGTGGGCCAGCGCCGGGCGGGCCGCGCGCAACCGCCCGACCACGCCGCCGGGTACCTCGGCGCTGGGCTCGGCCGAATCGACGGGCTCGTCCAGGTCTTCCGCAAGGTCTTCGGCAAGGTCCGCGAGCGGGTCGTCCTCGATCAGGTCGAGGTCGGGCTCCACGACCACCACGTCGGCACGCTCGGCGAGTATCGCGAGCGCTGCCCCGAGGTCTCCCCCGGTGCCGACCACCCGAGTGGAGAGTCCCAGCGGAAGGGCCAGCGGTGCCCCGTAGAGACGCTCCGCCAGGCGCGCCTGGCGCCGGGCACCCGGCTCGAGTTCGTTGAGCACCTTCTCTTCGTTGCGGGGCACCACGATCAGACGCCCGTCACGCCACCACACGGTGTGCGGCACATGCTCGACGTGGTGCACGGCGCTCCACGGCAGTCCGCGCCAGCTCCGGCCCAGCCGGACCCGCACGCCCTGACCATCAGCGACCAGCAGCGGCACCCTGGCGTCCAGGAAGGAGCGCAGCCAGTAGGCCGACAGCAGTGCCATCACCACCGTCAACGTCCAGTCCATCAGAGCACCGGTCTCGGTGGCCCGCTGCAGATACAGGATCGCGACGGCGGCTGCGATCCCGCCGACCGTGGCCGCCACCCCCGCGTGCCGGCGTACCTCCACCGGATCCGGGGCCACCCCGAGCGTCGATCCGTGACTGCCGCCGGGGTCCATCGTGGTCGCCTCGTCCGCCGATCCGGCAGCACTCATCGCACTCATCGGATGGTTCATCGCTCGCCCTCCAGGGTCGCAATCACACCGTCGATCTCGTCCGGCTTGACCAGTACGTCGCGCGCCTTGGACCCCTCGCTGGGTCCGACCACGCCTCGGCTCTCCAAGATGTCCATCAGTCGTCCCGCCTTGGCGAAACCGACCCGCAGCTTGCGCTGCAACATCGAGGTCGAGCCGAACTGGGTGGAGACCACCAGCTCGACCGCCTGCACCACCAGGTCCAGGTCGTCGCCGATGTCGTCGTCGAGCACCCGCTTGGACTCCGGCGCGACGGTGACGTCCTCGCGATAGGTCGGCTCGAGCTGGCCCTTGCAGTAGCGGACCACTTCGGCGATCTCGGCCTCGGAGACCCAGGCCCCCTGGACCCGAACCGGCTTGGAGGCCCCCATCGGCAGGAACAGCCCGTCGCCCTGACCGACCAGCTTCTCTGCTCCCGGCTGGTCCAGGATCACCCGGCTGTCGGTCACCGAGCTGGTCGAGAAGGCCAGTCGAGATGGGACGTTGGCCTTGATCAGGCCGGTGACCACGTCGACCGAGGGCCGCTGGGTGGCCAGCACCAGGTGGATCCCGGCGGCCCGGGCCAGCTGGGTGATCCGAACCACGGCGTCCTCGACGTCTCGTGGGGCCACCATCATCAGGTCGGCCAACTCGTCGACGATGACCAGCAGGTACGGGTAGGTCGAGAGCTGACGCTCGCTGCCGGGCGGGAGTTCGATCTTCCCGGACCGGACCGCCTTGTTGAAGTCGTCCACGTGCCGGAACCCGAAGTTGGCCAGGTCGTCATAGCGCATGTCCATCTCGCGCACGACCCACGCCAGCGCCTCGGCGGCCTTCTTGGGATTGGTGATGATCGGGGTGATCAGGTGCGGAACACCTTCATAGGCGTTCAGCTCGACCCGCTTGGGGTCGACCATGATCATCCGCACCTCGTCGGGGGTCGATCGCATCAGGACCGAGGTGATCATCGAGTTGATGAACGAGGACTTACCGGATCCGGTGGCACCGGCCACCAGCAGGTGCGGCATCTTGGCCAGGTTGGCCAGCACGAAGCCGCCGCCCACGTCCTTGCCCAGCCCGACCACCATCGGATGGTGCTCGTTGGTGGCCTTGGGCGAACGCAGCACGTCTCCCAGGGAGACGATCTCCTTGTCCTTGTTGGGGATCTCGACACCGACCGCGGACTTGCCGGGGATCGGGCTGAGGATCCGGACATCCGCCGAAGCCACCGCATAGGCGATGTTCTTCTGGATGTTGGTGATCTTCTCGACCTTGACCCCCGGGCCGAGCTCCACCTCGTACTGGGTGACCGTCGGTCCCCGGCTGTAACCGGTGACACTGGCGTCGATATTGAACTCGTCGAGCACCTTGGTGAGGCGGTCGACCACCTCGTCGCTGGCCGCGGATCGCGGCTTGGGCGGGGTGCCCGCCTTGAGCACGTCGGCGGTGGGCAGGGAGTAGGTGATGTCGCCCGACAGCGCCAGCTGCTCGACTCGGGGCGGCAGCGGAGTGTGGGGTGGCGGCGCCAGCTCGGCGTCCGGATCGACCGATGGCGGGGCCGGTATCCGCGGCTCGGTGGCCTCGGCCGAGTCATCGAACAGCTCGGCCTCGATCGGGCGCTCCAGTACGGCCTCATCGGCGTAGTCGTCCTGGGCCAGCGCCACGTCGATCGGGTCGGGCGTCTCGGAAGTGACCCGCCCCCGGCGGCGTCGGCGCAGCTCACCGGTCTCCACCAGCGGGGTGTCGTAGGCCGGCGCGCCCAGATCGGGGTCGATCTCATCACTGTGATCGGCGCCGTCTTCCAGATCCAACCCGAACAGGTGCGCGCGGGTGGCGGCCAGCTTGGCCGGGATCTGGTTGATCGGGGTCGAGGTGATCACCAGGATCCCGAAGAAGGCGAGCATCACCAGCAGGGCGGCCACCGCGTACTGGGATCGGATCAGGTCGAGCAACAGGCTCGCGGTCACATAGCCGACGGCGCCACCACCCTCGCGCAGCGGGGAGGAGTCTCCGGGGACCGGCTGAGGGTTGCCGTTGGCGATCTGGACCAGCCCGGCGAACCCCAGGACCAGCGCCGACCAGCCGACGACCAGCCGTCCGGCGGGACCGTTGCGCACCGGGTCGCGCATGATCCGCCAGCCCGCTGCCACCAGAACCAGCGGGACCAGCCAACCCAACTTGCCGACCGATCCCTGGGTCAGGCTCCGGACCAGGTCCATCGCTCCCCCGGCCGGTTGCCACCAGACTCCGGCGGCAATGACCACAGCGGCGCCCATCGACAGCAACCCGAGGCCGTCGCGACGGTGCTCGGGCTCGATCTCACCGGCGGTATGTCCGATCTTTCGAGCGGCCCCTCCGATTCCGTGAGCGATCCCCAGCCAGACCGCGGCCAGACCACGGAAGATCAGCTGGAACAGTCGGAGGACCGGGCCCGGGCCGTTGCGCACCGCACGAGGTGCCGGACGTGCGGCACTTCTGGGCGCAGCGGAACGAGAAGTCGGCTTCTTCTTGGAAGCCGACTTCTTCTGGGCAGTACTCCGTGCTCGAGGGTTCGAAGCCTTGCTCTTCGTCGCGGACGACGAAGAGCGGGTGCTCGAATTCCGCGAACCCGGCGGGGAAGACGTACGGGTCGCCATGAGTCCAACCTAGATCAAGCGTCACATCAGCCTCACCAACCACAGTCGCGTGTCGCTTACTTGTCCCGACCTCATCCGCACCAAAATATGGATTGCCCTGCAAAACCCCATCTCTTGAGTTGAGATGATGCGCGTGACAACCCGACGGCATCGATCTCGGAGGTACACCGGATGAAGTTCATGAGTCAGGGGCTCGCCCTGACCCTCGCCGGCGCTGGACTCATCAGCGTGCCGGCCACTCTTGCGCAGGCTCAACCGCCACCAGGCCCGAGCCTGGTCCAGCAGATGACGAGCCAGGCCCAGGGGGCGGTCAACTTCTCCGACAACCCGGCAACGGGACGAGTCGGCTTCGTCCGGACCCGCGGCGGCGGCGACCTGATGCCGACCCGGAAGGCCGCCAACCGGTCCGGGGCTGTCGCCAAGGCCGACGCCTACGTGAGCAGATTCGCCGGCTCGTTCGGTGCCCGCGCGGCGGAACTCCGCCAGCACTCGGTGGTCGCCAACCCCCACGGCTGGACGGTCTCCTTCACCCAGCAGTACCAGGGTGTCCCGGTCTTCGGCTCCATGCTGCGGGCCAATATCGACCGGCAGGGCGACCTGACCTCGGTCAACGGATTCGCGGCGCCGGGCATCGCACTGAACACCACGGTCCGGCACACCGCGGCCGCCGCCGGGGCCCGCGCGGTCTCGCTGGTGAAGGCGAAGCCACCGACCGGTCAGGATGGCCGGGACGGCAACACTGTCGGCATCGAGGCCGAGGCCGTCACCAAGGTCGTCTACCGGACCGGTTCGACCCGAGGCGCCGCCGGCGAGAACCTGATGGCCTACGCCGCCGAGGTGACCAACGGCGAGAACATTCGCGACATGGTGATCCTCGACGCCAACACCCTCAAGCCGGTGAACCGCTGGAGCATGATCACCGATTCCCTCGAACGAGAGCTGTACACGGTCGACGACGACTCCCTGGTCGGGCTATGGAACGAAGGCGATCCCTTGCCGGGATCTCTCGATCAGAACCAGCAGAACCTGCTCGACTCCGCCGCCGAGACCTGGGCGATGTTCGACAACACCTTCGGGCGTGACTCGTTCGACGCCGCGGGCGGCACGATGATCACGGTGCACAACAGTCCCGACCAGTGTCCGAATGCCTCCTGGAACGGGATCTTCACCCAGTACTGCGCAGGTGTTTACAGCGACGACCTGGTGGCCCACGAATGGGGCCATGCCTACACCCAGTACACCTCGGGCCTGATCTACCAGTGGCAGTCCGGCGCCCTCAACGAGTCCTACGCCGACGTCTGGGGCGAGACCCTCGATCTGCTCAACAACCGACAGGACGAGGGTGAGGGAGATCTGGCCGCCAAACGTCCCGACGGATTGTGCTCGACCCATACCCGCGTAGGAGTGAGCGCCACCATCGACGCGCCCGCCTCGATCGCGGGGCCCTGCGAGACCGCCTACGCCGCGGCCTTCGGACCTCAGTTCTCCACCGCCGGGGTGACCGGCACGGTGGTGGTGGCGACGGACGCCGCCGATGCGGACGGGCCGAGCCCGACCGACGGCTGCAGCACCCTCGAGAATGCCGCCGCCCTGGTCGGCAAGTGGGCCTACGTCGACCGTGGCACCTGCACGTTCGCGACCAAGATCCAGAACGTGATCGACTCCGGCGCCAGCGGCATCGTGATGGGCAACACCGATGCCGATGGTCTCTCTCTGACGGGCGACTACCCCGACCTGTACGGCGTGATGGTCAGTCAGGCCGACGGAACCCGGATCAAGTCGGCCGGTGAGCCGGTCTCCCTGACCATCACCGAAGACGCCCGACCGAGTGCCGACTCCTACCGTTGGCTGATCGGCGAGAAGGCCACCGCCTTCGGTGGCGCGGTCCGCGACATGTGGAACCCCACCTGCTACGGCGACCCCGGCAAGGTGAGCGACGTCGAATACCAATGCGGCTCCGACGACGGTGGCGGCGTCCACGGAAACTCCGGTGTGGCGAACCACGCCTACGCGATGCTGGTCGACGGGGGCACCTACAACGGGGTGACCAGTTCCGGGATCGGGCTCGACAAGTCGGCCAATATCTACTACCGGGCGATGACCGCCTACCTGACCCCGACCTCGGACTTCGTGGATCAGGCCGACGCACTGGAGGCCTCCTGCGCCGACCTGATCGGGGCCGACATCAACAAGCTCACGCTCGGCGCCGGGGCCACCGCGCCCCGAGCCGAGTCGATCACCAGTAGCGATTGCGCCCAGGTCGCCAAGGTCAACAACGCCGTCGAGTTCCGTGCCGATCCGGTAGTGAAATGTGAGTGGACCCCGCTCCTGGACCCGAACGCCCCATCGCTGTGCGGCGAGGGCTTCACCGATGTGAAGATCTGGGGTGAGGACTTCGAGAAGGACGGCCTGAACCAGTGGATCGCCGGTGACGAGGTGCGCTACCCCGGCGGGATGCACAGTCCGTGGGTGAGCACCTCCAGCGCTCCCGCGGGGCACCGGGGCACGGTCGCCTACGGTCCGACTCCCCCGCAGGGTTCGTGTGCCCAGGAAGGCGGCGACGACTTCTCCAGCCTCGACTGGATCACCTCGCCGGCCGCCGCGCTGCCCGCCACCGGGCTCAAGCCCCGGCTCTCCTTCGACCACTACGTGGCCACCGAGGGCGGGTTCGACGGCGGCAACGTGCAGGTCAGTTTCAACGGAGGGCAGTTCCAGACCGTGCCGACCGGCGCCTACCTGTTCAATGCACCCGGTCCGATGGAACCCAGCGAGGCCTTCGGTGGGTACAGCACCAGCCCGCTGGCCGATGGCGAGGCGTTCAGCGGATCCAATCCCGGCTCGCTGACGGGATCGTGGGGTACCTCGATCATCGACCTCGAGAAGATCGGGGTACAGGGGCCGGGAACCATCCAGTTCCGGTTCCAGGTCGGTCGGGACGGCTGCGGTGGGGTCGACGGGTGGTACCTCGACAACGTCGAGTTGATCGTGTGTGAGGTGGCCACCACGGTGACCGCCGTCCACAAAACGGAGCCTGCCCGGCTGGGCCAGGCCTCCGTGGTCCAGGCCCGCGTGACGAACACCAAGACCGGCACCGGGCTGCCGCCGCGAGGCTCGGTCGAGCTACGGGCAGCCGACGGCAGTGTGCTCGACGCCGGCACCGTCTCCTCCGGGATGCCGGTCTCATTGCGGGTGCCGGCCAGCGCCCCGGCCGGGGTGCACCGGATGAGCGTCGCCTACCTGGGCGACGGAAAATCGGCAGCATCCTCCGCACCGGTGACCGTCACGGTGGTGGATCCGAATGCCCAGGTGGCCTCGACCACGAAGGTCAAGGCCAAGCCCGCGAAGCCGAGGCATGGGAAACCCTTCAAGCTGGTCGCCAGGGTCCGCGCCAGCCAGTCCGTCAGCGGCAAGGTCGCCTTCACCGTGGGCGGCAGGTCCGTGGGCAGCGCCAAGGTGAAGAACGGCAAGGCCGTGCTGAAGGTCTCGGCCAAGAAGGCCAAGCGCATCAAGGTCGGCAAACGCACCGTGAAGGCCCGCTATCGCGGCGCGAAGCAGGTCAGGCCCAGCACCGGCTCGACGAGGATCACCGTCCGGAGGTGACCCTCGGTATCGGCTGAACGTCTCGATGGCCCCGCCGACCGGCGGGGCCATCGAGACGAGCGTGCGCCGAATCACCGCTCCGCCATAGGTCCCCGATCGATCCGTCCCATCGCCGACTAAGGAACCCTCGTGCCCCTCCCCCGTCCCAGGTGTCGCACCTGGACCGCAGTCGGCCTCTCACTGGCCCTGGCCGGACTCGCGCTCGCGCCACTGCAGGCATCCGGCACGCCCGCGGATCCGGCCTCGGGATCGGCCCCGCGTTCCGCGGCCGCGGCGGCTCAGGGACGGCTCCATCTGCAACGCGACCAGGACTCCGGGCGGATCGAATTCGTCCGAGTCAGCGGGTCCCGTGCCGATCTCGCCCCCGGGACGACCGGAGTCACCCGAGCGAGGGCACGTACCAAGGCGACCGCGTGGCTGACCGAGCACAGTGGGCTCTTCGACGTCGCCCCCGATGAGCTCGTCTCGGCCGGTGACACCGCCGATGCCCACGGGCGTACGCTCACCTTCACCCAGGAGTACCAGGGAGTCCCGGTCTGGGGAGCCGCGATCAAGGCGAACCTGGACGCCACCGGCAGCCTGCTCAGCGTGAACGGGCATCTGGTACCCGACCTGAGCTTGTCCACCATTGCGAGCAGCGAGCCCCAAGCGGTCCGAGCTGCGGCACTCGCCCGGGTCCGTGCCGAACCGCCGACCGATGCCGAGGGGCAGCCCAGCGACCTGACCGGGCTGAGAGCCGACGAACCGCGACTGGTGATCTATGAGACGGGCACCGCCCTGGGCGGTACCGGGGGAATCGCCTATCTGGCCTGGCAGGTCCGGGTCAGTACCGCGAGCGAGGCCGTCTCCGAGCAGCTGATTCTCTCCGATGTCGGTACCAAGCCACTGAATCGGTGGAGCCAGGAACAGACCGCATTGGACCGGCGCCTGGACACCTACACCGGCACCGGCAGCAACTCATCGATCGACGATGACACCTTCACCGCCACCTGGGCCGAGGGCACCGGGACAGCCGGGCTCACCGGGGCCCAGCAACGGCTCCTGAGATCCACCGCCGAGACCTACTGGTTCTTCCGCAATGCCTTCGGACTCGACTCCTACGACGACGCCGGGGCCACCATGCGGGTGCGCGACAACCGACTCACCGGCTGCCCGAATGCGAGCTGGAACGGTGCCTTCGTGAGCGTCTGTCCGGGACTCGAGGACGACGACGTGATCGCCCACGAATGGGGGCACGCCTATACCGAGCACACCTCGGGGCTGATCTACCAGTGGCAGTCCGGCGCCCTCAACGAGTCCTACTCCGATGTCTGGGGCGAGACCGTCGACCTGATCAACGGCCGTGAGGACGAGACCGAGGACCCGGGGCCGCGCACCACGGCCTGCCCCACTGCCACCGGAGCGTTGAGCGCGTATGCGGGTGTCCTGCACATCGACTCCCCCGCGACGATCGCCGGTCCCTGCGCCCAGGCGCTGGTGGCGAGCGGAGCCCATGGCCTCTCGCGCGTTCCCCAGCAGGTCCCCCTGGTGGTGGGTCTCGACGCCGCCGACGGTGCTGGGCCGAGTATCACCGACGGCTGCTCGCAGCTCACGAACCCCGTCGCCCTCGCCGGTTCTTGGGTCTACCTCGACCGCGGCACCTGCACCTATGCCCAGAAGGTCGCCAACGCCCTGGCCGCGGGTGCCGAGGGTGTCGTCTTCGGCAACAACGGCCCCTCGGCACTGGCCAGCTTCACCACCGGCGGAACCTTCCCCGCGATCATGATCTCGCAGAACGACGGCACCCGGATCAAGAGCGTGGCGCCCGCGGCCACACTGATCACCCTCTCCCGCGCCGAGGTCGGCTCCTCACGTTGGCTGATCGGCGAGCAGATGACCGGCATGGACAGCGCACTGCGCGACATGTGGAAGCCGGAGTGTGCGGGCAATGCCGCCAAGGTGAGCGACGGCGCCTACGTCTGCGATGACCCGGACGACAACGGCGGTGTGCACTCGAACTCAGGTGTGCCGAACCGGGCCTACTCGCTCTTCGTGGACGGCGGTGAGTTCAACGATGTGTCCGTCCAGGGCGTCGGCCTGGACAAGGCGGCAGCCGTGTGGTGGCGGGCCAACCAGAGTTACCTGACCCCGGTCTCGGACTTCGCTGACTTCGCGGAGGCCCTGACCGAGTCCTGCCGAACCCTGGTCGGTCACCCGATCACCGCACTCAGCGTGACTCCGAATCAGACCGCCTCGACCACCCCGGTCAGCACCGGGGACTGCGCCGAACTCGCCCAGGTGATCGAGGCCGTGGAGTTGCGCACCGATCCGGTGGTGCGTTGCGGGGCGAGCGTGATGTTCCCCGACTCCGAGCCCGCATTCGGCTGCGGGGCCGGCACCGTCACCAGCACCTTGCTGAAGCAGGACTTCGAGCAGGGCCTCGGCGGGTGGACCGCGGCCCGGGCCCCAGCGGTGGGTGCGACACCAGGGCCCTCGGGGTGGACCACCGTCGCGGACCCGCCGCACTCGAGCAGTCGTGCTGCCTTCATCGCCAATACGGACTCCTGCGATCTCGCCTTCTCCAACGCCGGTGTCGCCTCCCTGACCAGTCCCAGCGTGACCATGCCGAAGGCCGTCTCGCTGCGCTTGTCCTTCCGGCACGCCTTGGCACTGGAGCAGGACTACGACGGCGCGAGTCTGAAACTGAGTGTCAACGGCGGCCCGTTCGCGCCGCCTGCCTTGAATGCGTTCAGAGCCAACGCCCCCCCGGCCGCGGTTCAGGACTGGCCCGGTGGCGGTAGCGACAACCCCTTGCTGGGGCAGCCGGCCTGGACCGGATCCGGCGACCAGTTGAGCGGAATGGACTGGGGGACCACGGTGCTCGACCTGGCGGCCGCCGGGGTGCGGGCCGGGGATCGGGTCCGGATCCGGTTCGAGCTGGGCACCGACGTGTGCAGTGGCGCGGTCGGCTGGTATCTCGACGACGTGACCGTGCGGGCCTGTGCGGTGCCCGCCGACACGGTCGCTCCGACCGGTACCAGGAAGGCCGCCAAGGTGAGATTGCGTCTGTCTGGAAGCCACCGCCAGGGGCGTCCGTTCAAGATCAGAGTCAGGGTCCCGGGCGGGACCGGCAAGGTGCGGTTCACCCTCGACGGACGACGGCTGGGCGTCCGATCGTTGACCGGGGGCAAGGCCGTCCTCAAGGTCGGCAAGCGGAAGTCGCGCGGGCTGCGTCCCGGCAGGCACCTCCTGAAGGTCCGCTACGCGGGCGACAAGCTACTCCTCCCCCGCTCCGTGAAAAAGAAGTTCCGGACCCACCGCTGAGAAGGCACAAGAAGTTACCGAGGGGTTATGCAGTTTCGCCTTCTCGGCGGTGAGAGGGCGAAACTGCATAACCCCTCGGTAACTAAAAGCGCCGTGTCAGCCGAGTAGGGCCCAGAACCAGGGGGCCACGACGAGCCAGGTGGGCAGCACCAGCAGAGCCACGGCGGCCACGGTCACCACCGTCGCCTGGGTCGGATGGCTGCCGGCGTCTCGAACCGCCTGGACCCGCGCATTCAGATTCGAGGTCGTCGCGCCCAACGCGCCGTCCGGGGCCTGACCCGC
Source organism: uncultured Nocardioides sp. (assembly GCA_964396585.1). Classification (GTDB taxonomy): domain Bacteria; phylum Actinomycetota; class Actinomycetes; order Propionibacteriales; family Nocardioidaceae; genus Nocardioides. The sequence goes on along the minus strand of CAYNFY010000039.1, from coordinate 6,925 downwards.
CGCCATCGTGATCAGCGCTTCATACAGGGCACGCTGCCCGGCGGCCTCCACCGCCGCCCGATCGGCCAGGATCTCGGCCAGCAACTGCACCTCGATCAGGGCCGCCTTCGAGGACACGAACCGCGGAAAGGCCTGATGCAGCACGGTGAAGGCCTCGACGACCAGATCGTGACGGGCCCTCAGATGAGCCCGCTCGTGGGCCAGCACGGCAGCCAACTGATCCTCACCCAGCTGATCCCGGGCGGCCGCCGAGAGCACGATCCGAGAAGTCCCGACGCCGGGCAGGCAGTAGGCCACCGGCACGTCATGCTCGATCACCCGGTAGCCGCTCCCCTCATCGATCCGGGCCAGCAGATCGACATGCTCACGGTGCTGGCGACGCAGCAGGCGCAGTCTGGTCCCCACCCGATGCCCACTGACCAGCAGGCGCACCGCCACCACCACGGTGACCAGACAGGCCAGCGCGGCCACGGCGAACAGCACCGCCCCCGTCCGGTCGACCAGGGCATGCGTGGTCGCGAGTGACACCCCGGCACCCAGCGCCGCCAGGACCGCTGCCGCGGCGAGGCACTGCCACAGCAGCATCGAGGCCAGCGGGGTGCGGTGCAGTCGGGTGATCCGACTCAACAGCGCGGGGACTGGACCGGCCAGCAGCACGGCCAGTGCCCCCAGCACGACGGGGGTCACCGGACTCAGCCCAGCTCGGAGAGGGCCAGACGCAGGGCCGCAATGTCTTCGGGCGAGGCGTCCTCGATGAACGCGACCAACGCCGACCCGCGGTCCCGCTCCGAGAAGTCCTCGAGCGCGTCATGCATGAGATCCGCCGTCATCGCCGCGCGGCTCGCCATCGCCGAGTAGCGGTAGGCCCGGCCGGCTCGTTCCTGACGTACCAGTTCCTTGCGTGCCAGCCGGTCCATCACGGTCATCACGGTGGTGTAGGCGAGGTCCCGTTCGGAGGCCAGCCGGGCGTGCACATCGCGAACCGTGATCGATTCACCTTCGGCCAGGTCCCACAGGACATCCATCACCATTCGTTCGAGGTCACCGAAGTGAGGTCTATTGCGGGGCACACTGTGATGATACCTACGAATTGCTCCGTACTACGAATCTCGTACTACTCTCCGTAGTACCTACGACGCTGCGTCGTAGATCCACCTCACCCCTGTGGAGATACCAGTGGAAGTCCTCGACATCGCTCGGTGGCAGTTCGGCATCATCACCGTCTACCACTTCCTCTTCGTCCCGCTCACCATCGGCCTGACCGCGCTCGTCGCCGGGCTTGAGACCGCCTGGCTACGAACCCGCAAGCAGGAATACCTGCGACTGACCAAGTTCTTCGGCAAGTTGATGCTGATCAACTTCGCCCTGGGTGTCGCTACCGGCATCGTGCAGGAGTTCCAGTTCGGCATGAACTGGTCGGACTACTCCCGCTTCGTCGGCGATGTCTTCGGGGCGCCACTGGCCGTGGAAGGGCTGCTCGCCTTCTTCCTGGAGTCGACCTTCCTGGGTCTGTGGATCTTCGGCTGGGACAAGCTCCCCGGGAAGCTGCACGTCGCGTGTATGTGGATCGTGCACTTCGGCACCCTGGCCAGTTCCTGGTTCATCCTGGCCGCCAACTCGTGGATGCAGAACCCGGTCGGCCACACCTACAACCCTGAGACCGGCCGAGCCGAACTGACCGACTTCGCCGCGGTGATGTTCAACAAGGTGCAGTTGGTGACATTCCCGCACGTGGTGCTGGCCGCCTATATGACCGCTGCGGCCTTCATGGTCGGGGTCGCCGCCTACCTGTACCGCAAGCACCGTGATACCGACGACCAGCCGATGTACCGCAAGGCGATCCGGCTCGGTGCCGTGGTGATGATCATCTCCGGCATCGGGGTAGCCATCTCGGGTGACTTCCAGGGCAAGGTGATGACGGAGGTCCAGCCGATGAAGATGGCGGCCGCCGAGGGGCTCTACGAGACCACCACCACCGCACCGTTCTCGGTCTTGACCTGGGGCAAGCTCGACGGGTCCGAGGCGACCCCGATCATCGAGATCCACGGACTGCTCTCCTTCCTCGGCACCGGCTCGTTCAACGGCACCGTGGAGGGGATCAACCCGCTGCGGGAGAGATATATCGAGACCTACGGCCAGGATCCGGGAGCGTCCTACTTCAGCGCCGGCGACTACACCCCGGTGATCCCGGTCACCTACTGGTCCTTCCGGTTCATGATGGGCCTGGGCGGACTGTCCGCGCTGGGCGGGATCGCCCTGCTGATGACCACCCGCAAGGGCCGTACCCCCACCGGCAGGTGGTTCGTTCCGGTCGCGGTGCTGGTGCCGTTGGCGTCACTGGCCGCCAACTCATGGGGTTGGATCTTCACCGAGATGGGGCGGCAGCCCTGGGTGGTGTACGGCCTGATGACCACCGAGAACGCGGTCTCCCCCAGCATCAGCACGACCGAGGCCTGGACCTCGTTGATCACCCTCACCCTGCTCTATGCAGCGCTCGCGGTGGTCGAGGTCAAGCTGCTGCTGACCTACATCAAGAAGGGCGCCGAGCCCTTCTCCGAGCCCCCGGACGTGCCGATCGGCGGTCGCGACGACGACCGTCCGATGGCCTTCGCCTACTGACCGGAGAGGAATCGACATGGAACTCACCACCGTCTGGTTCATCCTGATCGCCGTCCTATGGATCGGCTACTTCGTCCTGGAGGGCTTCGACTTCGGCGTCGGCATCCTGCTGCCCTTCCTGGCCCGCGACAACACCGAACGTCGGGTCATGTACAACTCCGTGGGGCCTTTCTGGGACGGCAACGAGGTCTGGCTGCTGGTCGCCGGAGGAGCCACCTTCGCGGCCTTCCCCGAGTGGTACGCCACCTTGTTCAGCGGCTTCTACCTGCCGCTGCTGGTCATCCTGGTCGCATTGATCCTGCGGGTACTGGCCTTCGAGTACCGCTCCAAGCGCGACAGCGACAGCTGGCGAGCACGTTGGGACGCCGCACTGATCTTCGGTTCCGTGGTGCCCGCCTTCCTCTGGGGGGTCGCCTTCGCGAATATCGTGGCCGGGGTGCCGATCGATGCCGACAAGGAGTTCACCGGCAACGTGCTGACCCTGCTCAACCCGTTCGGGCTGCTCGGCGGCCTGGTCACCCTGACCCTGTTCACCACCCACGGTGCCGTGTTCCTGGCCCTGAAGACCGACGGCGAGATCCGGCACCGGGCCCGAGCGATCGCGGTCAGGGTCGGCCTCGTGGCAGCGGTACTGGCGGTGGTCTTCCTGGTCTGGACCCAGGCCAAGACCGGCTCCGCCTGGTCGGCGGCGGCCTTCGTGCTGGCAGCGCTCACCCTGCTGCTCGGGCTGCTGGCGGCCGCCAAGGCTCGTGAGGGCTGGGCCTTCATCGGCACCTTCCTGGCCATCGCGCTGGCGGTCGCCGGGCTGTTCCTGGCCCTGTTCCCCGACGTGATGCCCTCCAGCACCGACCCGGCCTTCTCGCTGACCACCACCAATGCCGCGGCCACCGCCTACACCCTCAAGCTGATGACCTGGGTGGCGGCGATCTTCACTCCGCTGGTGCTCATGTATCAGGGCTGGACCTACTGGATCTTCCGTAAGCGGGTCAGCACCCAGCACATCCCCACCGATCTGCTGGTCGGCGAGGGAGCCAAGCACTGATGGCTGCCCCCGTGAACGTCCGAGTCCTGCCTCATCTACGACCGGCCCGGAATGCCCTGCTCCTCGGCGTCCTCGCCGGATTCGTCGGTGGTCTGGCGACGGTCGCCCAGGCGTTCGCGGTGGGCACCCTGATCGTGCGACTGGTCACCGACCCGGGTGCTGCCGCCTGGCACGCACCCGGGTGGTGGCTGGTACTGATCACCCTGGTCCGGGTCCTGGCCGGTTGGGTCTCGGATGCGTGCACGGCCGCAGCATCCGGGCGGGTCTCCACCGCCCTGAGGGAACGGCTGCTCGACTCGGCGCTGAGGCTGGAGGCCGACGAGCGCGACCAGCACACCTCGGGTGAGCTGACCGTGCTGGCCACCCGTGGTCTCGGGGCGATCGAGCCTTACCTGACCCGGTACCTACCCACCCTGGTCCTGGCCGCCGTCCTGCCGGTGGCCACGGTGGTGGCGATCCTGGCCCTGGACTGGCTCTCGGGACTGATCGTGGTGCTCACCCTGCCGCTGGTGCCGGTCTTCGCGATCCTGATCGGCCTGGCCACCCAGGCCCAGGCGGACAAGCAGTGGCGTCAGTTGCAGACCCTGTCGGGTCACTTCCTCGATGTGATCCGGGGCCTGCCCACCCTGGTCTCGCACCGCCGGGCCCGGGCTCAGTCCGGCACCATCGCCTCGGTCACCGACGCCTACCGACGCAGCACGGTCCATACCCTGCGGACCGCATTCGCCTCCTCGATCGCGCTGGAACTGGTCGCCACCTTGTCGGTGGCACTGGTCGCGGTCTGTGTGGGTCTGCGGCTGGCCGGAGGAAGCGTCGACTTCAGAACGGCGCTGATCGTGCTGCTGCTCGCCCCCGAGGCCTACTGGCCATTGCGCCGGGTCGGTGCCGAGTTCCACTCCGCGGCCGAGGGGGTGGCCGCCTTCGCTCAGGCCGACGCCCTGCTGGAGCACTCCGCGGAGCCGCGACTCGGCTCCGCGCCGGTATCACCGACAGGCCGGTTGCGCCTGGACCACGTCGGTCTCACCTACCCGGGTCGGGAACGCGCCGCACTGGCCGAGATCAGCCATACCTTTCCCAGCACCGGCCTGGTGGCGGTGGCCGGACCCTCCGGGTGCGGCAAGTCCACGCTGCTGGCGCTCCTGCTCGGTGAGCGCTCCCCCAGCACCGGACGGGTCCTGCTCGGCGATACCGACCTGGCCATCTGTGATCACCTCGAACGCCGCGAGTTGATGGCCTGGGCTCCCCAGCGTCCCTGGCTCAGTTCCGGCAGCATCGCCGACAACCTGCGACTGGCCCGCCCCGAAGCGGTGGTGGAGGAGTTGTGGCGGGCGCTCGAGTCGGTCGATCTGGCCGCCCCGGTGCGGGCCCTGCCCGACCAGCTCGACACCCTGCTCGGCGAGGACGGCGCGGGCCTGTCCGCCGGGCAGCGGGCCCGACTCTCGCTGGCCCGGGTCGTGCTGGCGGAGCGTCCGATCGTGCTCCTCGACGAGCCGAGCGCGCATCTGGACGCCGTCACCGAGGCGGTCCTGCTGCGGACCCTGAGCGAGCTGGGCAGGACCCGGCTGGTGATCGTGGTCGCGCACCGGGAGGCGGTCCTGGAGGCCGCCGACGAGATCCTGACCCTGGGCTTCTCCCCGGTCGAGGCGCGGACGGGTACACCGAGCAGCGCTCAGCTAACGCCGGCCCTTGCTCCTATCACCCCACCACCCGCTCCCCCGGAGACCGTCGAGTCCCGCTTCGGAACCACGACCGGGACCCTGTTGGGAACCTTGTCGGTCACCTCCGGAGTGGCCTTGACCGCAACCGCCGCCTGGTTGATCACCCGAGCCTCGGAACACCCTCCGGTGCTCTACCTGATGGTGGCGATCGTCGGGGTCCGACTCTTCGGGCTGGCCCGCCCGGTGTTGCGCTACGCCGAGCGTCTGGTCTCCCACGATGCCGCGCTGCGGTTGCTGGCCCAGCGTCGAGTGGCGGTCTACGACGCCCTCGTCCCGCTGGTACCGGGAGCCCTGGGCCGACGCCGCGGAGACCTGCTCGCCTCGGTGGTCGACGATGTGGACGCCGTCCTGGACTCGCGACTACGCGTGCGTCAGCCGATCTGGACCGGTCTACTGGTCGGTGCGCTGGCAGCGGTTCTGGCCGGAGCGGTCGTTCCGGTGGCGGGCCTCCTGGTCGGATCCCTGGTGCTCGGATCGGTACTGGTGTTGCTCGTCGTACGAGGGCTGCTGGGCCGCACCGAAGCCACCTTCGTGGCGGCCCGGGCTGAACTGACCGAGGCCGTGGAGTATGTCCTCCACAACGCCCGTGAGCTGGTGATCTGGCGGGCCGAGGCCACCGCCCTGAACCGAGTTCGGAACGCGAGTGATCGGATGAGCCGGGCCACCGTACGATCGGCTCGGATCGTCTCGGCCGGGCACGCCGTGATCCTGGCGCTGAGCACCGTGACCCTGCTCGGCATCGCCGCCCTGGCCGGGAACTCCGGCGCCTCCGCGGCGATGCTGGCGCTGATCACGATGCTGCCGCTGGCACTGGTCGACGCGCTGGGCCCGCTGCCGGACGCCGCCGCTCTCTCAGTCCGGACCCGGGCCGCCGAGGATCGTCTCGAGGCGCTTCGCAGACTGCCCCCGGCGGTCATCGACCCCGACCCGGCAGTACCGCTCCCGGATCCGGCCGATTCGGTGACCCTGAGCCGGGTCCGGGCCGGGTGGGGCCACCAGGACGCGATCCAGGGACTCGACCTCTGTCTTCCGGCCGGCACCCGGGTCGGCCTGGTCGGACCCTCGGGATCGGGCAAGTCGACCGTGGCGGCCCTGATCATGCGGTTCTTGTCCCCACGCTCGGGCGAGGTCGCGGTGAACGGCGTCTCGATGACCCGGTTACGCGGCGATGAGGTGCGTTCGGCGGTCGGCATGGTCGACGACGACCCGTATCTGTTCGCCTCCACCGTGCTGGAGAACGTGCGCCTGGCACGTCCGGAGGCTACCGACACGGAGGTGATCGGCGCATTGGAGCGAGCCCGGCTGGGTGACTGGTTGAGCGGACTCCCCGACGGGGTGGCCACCTTCATCGGCGAAGGGCACGCACATGTCTCCGGTGGAGAGCGGGCCCGGATCGAGATCGCCCGTCAACTGCTGGCCGACCCGGCGGTCCTGGTGCTCGACGAGCCGACCGCCCATCTGGACTCGGCCACCGCGCACGAGGTGGCCGACGAGATCCTGAGCTCCGGCGTCAGCCGGGGCCGCAGCACCCTGTGGATCACTCACG
>CAYNFY010000038.1:0-38065 GCA_964396585.1 uncultured Nocardioides sp. | reverse complement strand
ATCCTCAACCTGCTCAAGGACCTGCAGGACGAGCTCGGTCTGTCCTACCTCTTCATCTCCCACGACCTGGGGGTGGTCTCGCACATCGCCCACGAGATCGCGGTGATGTATCTGGGCACGATCGTCGAGCAGGGACCCACCGAGGCGGTCTTCACGGCGCCGGCGCATCCCTACACCAAGGCGCTGCTCTCGGCCGCGCCCTCGACCGATCTGGAGCTCGGCACCCGACAGCGGGTGCACCTGCTGGGTGAGCCACCGGACCCGAGCGATCCGCCGTCGGGCTGCTACTTCCATGGCCGGTGCAGCGAGGTCATGGACGTCTGCCGGACGGTGACCCCCGAGGTGACGCTTACCGGAGCGGGCGTTCGGACGGCCTGTCATCTGCATGCGCCGCAGTCACTGGAGGTGCGTTCATGAGCGGGCCGGAGGACCTGGACCGGATGGCGCGCGACCTGGTGCACTCCTACGCGCGTGCCGTGGATCGCAGCGACTGGGCGCTGCTGATGAGCCTCTATCACTCGGATGCGGTGATCGATCACGGTCTGTATCAGGGCGACCCGACCGGTTTCGTGGACTTCGTACGTGGGCGGCGAGTGGGGATCGTGCACACGGCGCACTACGTCAGCAACGTGCTCACCGAGCGGGTCGGGCCCGATGCGGTGGCGGTCGAGTGCTACGGCTGGGCCAGCCAGACCCACGCGCCGCCCTCGCCGACGGTCCCCGAGGGGGCCGCTGGGATACGGGTCACGGCCCAGTACCGCTGCGTGGACCTGGTGACGCGGCGCTCGGGTCGCTGGGCCTTCGCGGAGGCGCACCTGCTGCGCGGCACGGTCGACACAGAGGTGTTGCGGGAGCTTCCGGAAGCGCCCTCCGGTGGTCTGAGCGGTGTGCCCGCACCGCAGGATCCGATGTTCGGGTTACTGCAACGGTGGCGCTCGGGGTGAAGATATCTTGGGCCGGGCAGCCTCGGTTGGGCGTTTTGACATGCAGGAATTGAAGAGGAGTGGGAAATGGCCAGACGCAGGCCGCGCGGTGAAGACTCGGCGCATCGTGAGCAACGTCGAACCGAGTTGTTGCGTGTGTCCGCCGATCTGATTGCGGACAAGGGGTTCGCCAAGACCACCGTTCGCGATATCGGTGACGCCGCAGACCTGCTATCGGGAAGTCTCTACTACTACTTCGACTCCAAGGAAGAGATCGTCGAGCAACTGATGCAGCGACTCCTCGACTTCCTGTGGACCAGTTATGCCGACGTGGTCGCCTCCGATGCCGCGCCTCGGGAGAAATTGGCCGGGATCATCCGAGTCTCGATGCAGGCGATGGACCTGTACAACAGCGAGGTCCGGATCTTTCAGAACGAGAGCCAGTTGATGGCCGACAACGAGCGGTTCCACGCCATGGCGGCCAAGAGCGAGGACTTCCAGGCGATGGTGACCGGTCTTCTGGTTGCAGGCGGGGCGTTGAAGGAGTTCCGGCAGGATATGCATGTCGATGTGGTCTTCCGGTTCATCCGGGACTCGATGTGGCCCATCGTGCACTGGTACCGCCCGGGTGGAGAGCTGGGGATCGACCAGGTGGTCGATGACTATCTGACGATGCTCTTCGACGGGGTCGCTCCGCGTCCCTGATCTCGATCACCGGCAGCATGTGCGCCAGCGGTGCGTCGATGGCCCTGTCCCGGCCACCGGCGCACCGCTCTGGTTTTTTCGAAGCTGTCAGATGCTGTAGCCGCCGTCGACGTCCAGTTTCTGTCCGGTGACGAATCCAGCACGCTCCGAGGCGAGGAATTCGACTGCTTCGGCAATGTCGACTGCTTCGCCGAACCGGCGCATCGGAATGTTGTTCCGGGTGATCTGAAGGGCCGCTTCGTTCAGGTCCCCTGACGAGATGAGTCGTGCTGCCATACCGTCGGTGAGCATGCCCGGGCCCACCGAGTTGAGCCGCACCCCGAAGCGGCCCTCCTCCGCGGCGAGTGCTCGCACCAGGGCCTCGACCCCCGCCTTGGGAACCGAAGAGAGCCCGTCTCGGACGGGATAGCGAGCGGTCGCCGCGCTCGTCACCGCCACCACGTTGCCCCGGCGCTCCCGTAACGAGGGCAGCAGGGCCGAGACCACGGTGAAGAAGGCGGCGGTGTCCTCGGCCAGCTGTCTGCTCATGGTGGCGGGCTCGACGGTTGAGAGATGACGCATCGGTACGTGCGGTCCGGCGGCATGGACCAGTACGTCGACGCCGCCTTCGCTCTCGATCACCTCGTGAAGTGCGTGGATCGTCGCCTGTGGATCGCCGAGATCCAGTTGGACCGCACGAGCCGGGGGGATCTCGTGTCCCAGGGCCCGAATCTGCTCCACTACCTGCTCGGCCCGGTCGCGGGAGTCGCGGTAGGTGAGTACCACTCGTGCCGGCCAGGCGGCGAGTCGTCGGCAGATGGCACTGCCGATGCCACCGGACCCGCCGGTCACCAAGATCACTGGGGGATAAGTCACGTAGGTCTCCTCGAGAGTCGCTTCAGGGGGATCTTCAGGGGGTATTGCGTGGCAGACGGCCTGTCCCGTGGGTCAGCATGGATGGAATCAAGCAATCGCTTGATTGAAAACTAGCAGACGGTGTCCGCACGCCCCAGTGGCTGGCCGCGAAGGTGGTGATGGCGGCTCGGCGAATGCAAGACAGCACCCACCCTGTCAGGGTGAGTGCTGTCGGGTGCAGCCTGATCCGGGCCCGGTACGCGCGCTTAGCGCAGTACCTTCAGGCGGATCTTGTAGATGCGACCATCGTCCTTGGAAAGGCCCTGGCAGGAGTAGCTACTGCGCTGCCAGCAGTGGAACCGGGTGCTCGCATTGGCCACCGCAACCGTCGCATACCTGACCTTCTTGGAGCTGAACCGTACTCGGACGCTTCCGTGGCCCGACTTCTTGACCTTGACGGTCTTGCGCTTGACCTTGCCGTTCTTCTGGACGATGAGAACCGTCGCGGCCGCTGCCTTGCCGGAGATCTGGACCCGCAGCTTGACGCGCTTCTTCTTGAGGTTCTTGGGGATCACTCGCAGGCTTCGACCGGTGAGGTGATCGAGTCGTACGCGTAGGGCCCGGGTGCCTCGCTTGCGAGTCATCCTGATGGTGCGTCCGGGCTTGTTCGCGGCGTAGGCCGATCCTTCGGGGAAGTATTTTCCTGGACGGGTGATGGCAGCGATGAAATCACCGTAGACGCGGCTGAATTTCGCTCGTTTGTCCAACTCACGCCGCAGTGCCAGGGTGGAATACACCTTGGCCGGATTCGAGCGATTGCCGGCCCGGTTCCACACGTTGCGCACGATGTTGTTGCCGAACCGGGTGGACAGGTACTCCCAGAAGATCCAGTTGCCGTAGTGGACCGAGTTGTAGTAGAGATCCAACGGGATCCACGGAGCCGCGAGCTGGCCCGAACGAAGGTACTGACGGTTGTCGTTGACATCGTCGAAGACGCGCTCCTCCATCCATGTTGCGGTGGACTCCATGAACCAGCGGTCCTCGGTGTAGTCGTATGCGCACTGGACGGCGTGGAAGAACTCGTGCGCGGCGGTGGCCCGCAGGCTGGTCAACGCCGGTTGGCCGCGGAACTGGCCGGGGGCGAAGTCGTTGTCCAGCACGCAGTAGCTCGTCGCGAGCACTCCGGGTCCGCGCGGTTCGGGAGCGCAGTAGCCGTACGCTCCCGCAGCGAGATTCTTGAGGTAGACATCGAGGCGGCCGTCGCCGCCCCTGGTGCCGTCGGAGAGGGGGGCTCGGTAGCCCATCTTGTTGACCGTGCTGACCCACACCGTCTCCATGGTGTTCAACGTGGTCTGTACCCAGGCCAGGTTCGGCGGTGCGTCGGAGGTGCTGGTCACGTAGTGCACGCACACGTGTGCTCCGCATAGGCGGGAGGAGTAGGGGGTGGTGTAGCCGTTCCCATAGATGTCCGCGCCCAGGTCGGTGGGCCGGGCCAGCAGGGAATCGGCCTGCGCCAGATCGCGATCGTCGAGGTCGGTCCGGGCCAGAGCCAGGTCGCGCATCGCGATCGACAGGTCCGGATCGCTGCTGCGGGCCTCACCCTCGACGGCGCGGGTGGCCGTGGCCAGCGCCTCCTCGGGGGTGGGCGGTTCGTCGGCACTCGGCTCGATCGGGACCGGGATCTCCTCCGGCGTGAGCTCCGGATCGGGGAGTGGAGTCTCGATGCTCGGATCCGAACCGGTGGCCTCGGGCCCGGCCGGTGCGGTCGCTGTGTCGCCCGGGGAGGTCTCCGCGGCTCCGGCCGAGGGGCTCAACGTACCCAGCGTCAGCATGGTGGAGGTGAGCAGCACAAGGCCGCTCGTCAGTATCTTGCCCATCGGTGTCCCTTCGCCTGTCCCGGAACCCTTCGCCCCCGGATGAGCCCCTGACAGCTCAGGTTCCAGCCTCGGCTGGAACCCACCCGAACCTACCTGCTCGCTCCCAACAACTGGGTGAGGGGCAGGGTGTGAGTCGCACCCCATCCCAGATCCGCCCGAGGGGGCGTCGTCGGACGAATGTCACATGTCTGCGATGTGCTCGATGATCGCGGTGGTCGAGATCGCGGGAGTACGAGGCAGGTAGACCACCTCGCAGATATCGGCGAACTCATCGAACTTGCCCGCCCAGTCGTCGCCCATCACCAGTACATCGGCGCCATGCTGGACCAGGTAGTCGCGCTTCTGCTCCAGGGACTCCTCGACGAAGACCTCGTCGACCATCCGCAGGGCCGAGACGATGGCGATCCGTTCGGCCTGGCTGAAGACCGGCACCCGGCCCTTCTTCCGTTCATTGAGTGCGTCGGCGGAGACGCCCACCACCAGCCGGTCGCCGAGGGCTGCGGCTCGCTCGAGTACCCGCAGGTGACCCACGTGGAAGACATCGAAGGTGCCGAAGGTGACGATGGTGCGGGTCATGACCGCGGATTCTTCCATGTCGTGGCCGGACTTCTCCCAGGGGACCGGCAGGATGGGTGCTGATGACTGCCACTTCGCGCTCCTCTCGTTCTGATCCGGGCAACGCACCGGCGCCGCTCCTGTCGACCGACCTGGCCGCGGATGTGGTCCGGGCCCGCGCTCTGCGTCGGATGCGCTGGGTGGCCGGCGGGCTGTTGCTGCTGGCCGCGTTGGTCTACCTGGCGACCCTGAACAGCCGTGGGGCCTGGGGGTTCGTGAATGCCGGGGCGGAAGCCGCCATGGTGGGGGCGATGGCGGACTGGTTCGCGGTGACCGCACTGTTCCGACACCCACTGGGACTGCCGATCCCGCATACCGCGCTGATCCCGCGGCGCAAGGACGACCTCGGGCGTGGGCTCCAGGAGTTCGTCGGCGACAACTTCCTCGCCGAGACGGTGATCCGGGAACGGGTGACCGCGGCACAGATCACGGCGCGAGTGGCCCGATGGCTGTCGGCCGACCCGAACGCGCGTCGGGTGGTCGACGAGGTCAGCGAGCTCGCGGCCGTGGCACTGTCGAAGGTACGCGACGAGCACATCACCGAACTGGTCTCCTCGGCCTTGTTGCCGCGGCTGGCGGACGAGCCGTTGGCGCCCCTGGCCGGGACGCTATTGACCGAGGTGGTCCGTGATGACCTGCATCATCCGGCGGTCGACCTACTGCTCGACGAGGCCGGTCGGTGGCTCGTCGAGCACGAAGAGACGTTTCTCGCCGTGCTGACCGAGCGCGCCCCGTGGTGGACGCCGGGACGGGTCAATACGGCGGTGACGCGTCGGTTACATGCCGAGGCGCTGCGTTGGATCGATGATGTGCGGGCCGATCCACGACACAGCGTGCGTTCCGCCATCGACTCGATGCTCGAACAACTCGCCCACGATCTGCTCGAGGATCCGGATACCCAGGCCCGCTGCGAGCGCTTCAAGGATCGGGTGCTGACTCATCCCCAGATCGCCCAGACGGCGGTATCGCTGTGGCAGGCCCTGCGTCATGCGCTGTTGGCATCGCTGCGCGACCCGGCCGGGGCGCTGCGCGAGCGCGCCGCCACGGAACTCGTCCTATTCGCTCGGGGTCTGAGCGTCGATCCGGAGCTGCAGCGGCGGATCGACCGCCGGGCGGCCGACGCGACGGTGTTCATGGTGGAGCGCTACGGCGCCGAGGTGACCGGCGTGATCACCCACACCATCGAGCAGTGGGACGGGCGCGAGGCGGCCAACCGGATCGAACTGTACGTGGGCCGCGACCTGCAGTTCATCCGGATCAACGGCACGGTGGTGGGTGGCCTGGTCGGCGTGCTGATCCACACGGTCAGCCTGCTCCTAGCCTGACCCCCCTTCCTCACCGCTGAGAAGGCACTACAAGTTACTCGGGGGTGAATTTGTAGTGCCTTCTCACCGCTGAGGAGGCGCTCGTAGTTACCGGTGGGGGTACCTAAAGTGCCGCCTCAGCGGGGGAGGGGGTCAGAGGGTGAAGGTGTAGCGAGCCGTGGTGATCAGGTCCAGGTCGGTGGAGGCGCCGAACTTGGCACAGCTCTCGCCCATTGCGATCATTCGACGACGCAGTTCATCCTTGTCTCCGCCGGATCCATAGAAGACGTGGCGATCGGTGGCGGCCTCTTCGGGGAACAGCTCCTCGACGACCGCGACGACCGGTTGATCTCCGTCGTCGAGTGCGGCCAAGACGCGGTTCTGCACATAGCCGAAGGTGCCCTGGGTATCGAGCGCGATCTGGGTGTGCTGGTCCTGCCAGTAGTGGCGCCATTCCTCATAGGGCTGCTCGGATGGCTTGCGGAGGAAGGCGATATTGGCCATCCCGGAGACGCGCACCCCGTCCCCCGGGTCAGCGGCGATCAACGGCACCGTCTCCTCGACCTGCCAGGCGAAGGTGTCGACCGGGAGGGCGTCGCGCAAGGCCGAGGCCAAGGTGTCGGCGTCGGTGCGGCCCCAGGCAGTGACGGTGCCGGTGGCCTGCTGCTCGAACTTCTGGATCGTGAAGGCCTCGGCGAAGGCCGGATCCGGCGCGTTGACCTGCACAGCGCTGGCGCCGACGCGCCGGGCTGCTTCCCGCAGCGCGGGATCGAGCAATTGCTGGGCGGTGGCTCCGAAGGCCACCACGATCACCTTGGTGGGCTGGTCGGTACCGGATCCGGAGGTCGTCTCGGCGTTCATGACCTCACCGTGACATGGACCACACCGACTCGGTGGCTCGCCTCCCGTTCGGCGGGACGGACTCGAAAGGAGAGAATGGGGTGCATGAGTACTTCTGAGATCGGCATCAGTGACGAGACGATCCGGTTGGGGCAGTTCCTCAAACTGGCCTCACTGGCCGACACCGGAGCCAACGCCAAGGAAATGCTCGACCAGGGGGTGGTCGCGGTCAACGGCGAGGTCGAGACGCGACGCGGGCGCCAACTCTCCCATGGTGACGTGGTCACCGTCGGGGGAGTCAGCGCCCGGGTGGCTGATCAGGACAGCGCCGAGGCGGCTGCAGACGACCTGCCCTGGTGAGTTGAAGATCAGGCCAGCCCGATCAGGTCGACCACGAAGATCAGCGTCTCGCCGCCCTTGATCGCCCCCGGGGCGCCTCGATCGCCGTAGCCGAGGTGCGGCGGGATGATCAGTTCCCGCCTACCGCCCACCTTCATGCCCTGCACACCGGTATCCCAGCCGGAGATGACCTGACCGACGCCGAGGCGGAATCGCAGCGGGGTGCCACGGTTGTATGAGGCATCGAACTCCTCGCCGGTGGAGTGGGCGACACCCACGTAGTGCACGCTGACCGTGTCACCGGCCTTGGCCTCCTCACCGTCGCCGAGGGTGAGGTCCTTGATCACCAGGTCGGCGGGCGGGTCGTAGTCAGGGAAGTCGATCTCAGGCTTTTCCATGACCCCAGCCTACGGTCAGGCCTGAGCGACGTATTGACCGAGTTGGTCGCGTTCGAATTCGAGTTGTTCGATCCGGGTCTTGACCACGTCGCCGATGCTCACCAGCCCGACCAGTCGGCCGTCGTCGATGACCGGAACGTGCCGGACCCGGTGGTCGGTCATCTGTCGGGCGAGCTGGGAGAGTCGGTCGGTGGGTGAACAGACCTGTACTTGGACCGTCATGATCTCGGCGACCGGCCGCTGCATCAGGTCCGGTGTGGTGCGCAGGTTCCGGACCACGTCCCGTTCCGAGACGATGCCCTCTACCTGGGCTCCGTCGCTGCTGACCACCACCGCGCCGAGGTCGTGCTCGCCCATCAGAGCGACCAGGTCGGCGATGCTGGCATCGGGTGGCACGGTGATCACACCGACGATGGCCTTGGCCCTGACGACATCGATGATCTGCACGGGAACCTCCGGTCGCGGGGGACATGATTCACATGTTCACGAAGCAGTTCCACGCTAGCCCGGGAGTGGGCACCATGGGTCATGCGATTCGATTACCGGACGTTTTGTGTTCTGAGGGGTCAAATGCCGGATCGACGTGAGCGCAGATCGTGCACATTCCCGCCAGCGGTCGGCGGCGTCGAATCTGGATCATCGTCGTCGTGGGGGAGCGACCCGAGGAAACCCAGCGCCGCGTCATGCAGATGTGAGTTGCTGGCGATCGCGTTCCCTCCCCAGGGGCCGTCCTGGCCCGACAAGGAGGTGAACCGCCCGCCCGCTTCGCGCACGATGATGTCCAGCGCCGCCATGTCGTAGGTCTCCAACTCGGGTTCGGCGGCCAGCTCGACCGCCCCCTCGGCGACGAGCATGTAGGACCAGAAGTCACCGTAGGCTCGGGTCCGCCAACAGCGTCGTTGCAGCGCCAGGAAGTCCTCGAGCCGACCGCGGTCCTCCCAGCCGGTCAGTGAGGAGTACGAGAGCGAGGCGTCCTCGAGGCCACGCACGTCGGAGACCTCGCAGCGGGTCGCCTTCAGCAGTGATCGGCCGGTCCAGGCTCCACCCCCGGCCGAGGCCCACCAGCGCCGGTTGAGCGCCGGCGCCGAGACGAGACCGACCACCACCTCGCCGTCCACGGCCAGGGCGATCAGGGTCGCCCACACCGGGACGCCGCGGACGAAGTTCTTGGTGCCGTCGATCGGGTCGATGATCCATTGCCGTTGTGAGTGACCGGTGCTCCCCTCCTCCTCGCCGAGTACGGCATCGCGCGAGCGGACCCGCGCCAGGGTGCGCCGCAAGGACGCCTCGACCCCGCGGTCGGCATCGGTGACCGGAGTCAGATCGGGTTTGCTCATCACGTGCAGGTCGAGCGACTTGAACCGGCTCAGGCTGATCGAGTCGGCGTCATCGGCGAGCACATGGGCCAGACGGAGGTCGTCGGTCCATTCGCTTGAGCCGGTCGTAGGGGCTGCCATGGGCCTAGGCTATGCCGCTTCGGTCTCGACCCGGGGCAGGGACCGATCCTCGGCTGCCGGTGTCGGGTACCGGCTCAGGACCAGTCGGTGCCCTCCCGGGCGGTGAGCAGCCGGCGAAAGGAGCCCACCCGCTCAGGGTCGACCAGGCCCTCGCTCACCGCTCGGTCCAGCCCGCACTCGGGTTCCCCGGTGCCGTGGGTGCAGCCCCGAGGGCAGTCCTCGGTCATCTCATCGAGGTCACCGAATGCCTCGATCAAGTCCTCGGGCCGGACATGGGCCAGCCCGAAGGATCGGATCCCCGGGGTATCCACGATCCACCCGCCGTGCGCGGGCAGCTCCAGCAGCAGTGCCGAGGTGGACGTGTGACGCCCGCGTCCCGTCACCGCGTTCACCTGCCCCACGTCGCGGTGCGCCTCCGGTACCAAGGCGTTGACCAGCGTGGACTTGCCCACTCCGGAGTGACCGAGCAGTACCGTGGTGCGTGCGCGGAGTCGGTCGGTGAGCTCCGACATATCACCGCCGCGTCGGGTGACCACCCAGGGCACCCCCAGCGACCGGTAGGTCGCCAGCAGCGGTTCGGGGCTCGCCAGGTCCGCCTTGGTCAGGATCAGCAGAGGGCGCATGCCGGCCACATAGGCGGCGACCAGGGCGCGATCGATGAGGCCGTGACGCGGTTCGGGATCGGCCAACGCCGTGACGATCGCCAGTTGGTCGGCATTGGCCACGATCACCCGTTCGATCGGGTCGTCGTCATCGGCGGTGCGGCGCAGCACGGTGCTACGGGGGGCGACCTCCACGATCCGGGCGAGACTCCCGGCGGCACCGCTCGTGTCGCCGACGACCTTGACCCGATCACCGACCACGACGCCCTTGCGCCCCAACGGACGGGACTTCATCGCGGTCACCCGGCGCCCGGCGATCAGGAGGGTGAACCGTCCCCTATCGACGGTGATCACGAAGCCCTCTTCGGCGCCCTCGTAGCTGGGCCGGTCCTTGGTGCGTGGTTTGGTACGACGGCGCGGGCGCTCGTAGTGCTCGTGGTCGTTCTCGTCGTACCGGGGCACCGGATCAGGCGTCCCGGTCCAACAGGTCGGACCAGAAGTCAGCGAAGTCCGGGAAGGTCTTGGCGGTCGTGTCGATGTCCTCCACCCGGATCCCGGGGACCCCCGCGGCCAGGATCACTCCGGCATGCGCCATCCGGTGATCGGCGTAAGTGTGGAAGACGCCTTCGTGCAGGGGGGCCGGAGTGAGGCTCAGCCCATCTTCGGTCTCGGTGACGTCGGCGCCGAGGGCATTGAGCTCACCGGCCAGGGCAGCCAGGCGGTCGGTCTCGTGGTGCCGGATGTGGGCCACCCCTCGCAACCGGCTCGGTCCTTGGGCCAGGGCGCACAGCGCGGCCACGGCCGGGGTGAGCTCTCCGACGTCGTGCAGGTCGATGTCGAGGCCCCGGAGCGCTCCGGGGCCGGTGATCCGGAGACCGGGCACCGGTGTGTCGACGAACTCCACCGTGCATCCCATCTGGATGAGGATCTCGCGCAGCGCGTCGCCCCCCTGCGTGGTCGATCGGGGCCAGTCCTTGATCAGGACCGTTCCACCGGTGACGGCGGCCAGCGCCACGAATGGTGCGGCGTTGGACAGGTCGGGTTCGATCAGGTGGTCCACCGCGGCGATCACCCCCGGAGCGACCGTCCACCGATCGGGTTCGGAGTCGTCCACGCTGATCCCGTGCTCGCGCAGCATCTGAACGGTCATGGCGATGTGCGGCAGGCTGGGCACCGGGTCCCCGACGTGACGGACCTCGACTCCGTTGGAGTAGCGAGCCCCGGCGAGCAGCAGCGCCGAGACGAATTGTGAGGAGTTCGATGCGTCGACGACCACGGTTCCGCCGGCCACCGAGCCGGTGCCGTGCACTGTGAAGGGGAGTCCGCCCTGCGCGTCACTGATCCTCATTCCCAGTCCGCGCAGAGCGTCCAGCACCACTCCCACCGGACGGTTGCGCATGTGCGGGTCGCCGTCGAAGTCGACCGTAGC
The DNA here is from genome assembly GCA_964396585.1 of uncultured Nocardioides sp. Taxonomy (GTDB): domain Bacteria; phylum Actinomycetota; class Actinomycetes; order Propionibacteriales; family Nocardioidaceae; genus Nocardioides. Next base: position 26,742 of record CAYNFY010000038.1, on the reverse strand, counting down.
GGTGGAGAGCCCGGCCACCGGCGGTACGAAGCGCATCACGGTCCCGGCGAGGCCGCAGTCGACCTTCGCATCGACGTCGAATCGACCAGGTGTGACCAGCCAGTCCGCGGTGCTCGTGTCGACCTTCGCACCGAGGGCGGTCAATGCCTCGGCCATCAGCAGGGTGTCACGCGAGCGAAGCGCCCGGCGTACCGTGCTGGGGCCTTCGGCCAGAGCCGCCAGGATCAACGCACGGTTGGTGAGCGACTTGCTACCGGGCAGGTCGACCACCAGGTCGACCGGTACGGACAGGTGCGGCGCGGGCCACGGGTCAGGTCTGCTCATGGGCCAACCCTAACGATCACTTTCTGATGGACTCGGGTGGGCCGGACGCGAGTCTGGGGCCTCGCGGCAGCGGTGTCCGACTCCCTCGACGTCAGTCGAGGACCACCGAGACCGTGTTGTTGGCGGGGTTCGGGTCGTCCACGTCGACGCTGGTCACCGCCGCTGTCAGGGTGATGCCGTCGTGAAGTGCGACCGCGGTGAGACCGATCGGCGTGGCATCGGTGACCCGGCATGACAACGAGGTCTCCGATGAGGAGGCGCAGCGGCTGTCGGTGGAGAGGATCACCACCCGGCTGCTCGACCAGCTGATCGTGACCGTTGCGGTACCGGTGGCCGGCAGCCCGCTGACCGCGAAGGCCTGCTCGAAAAGGCCGCTGTCGCTGCGGGTGACGGCCAGATCCGCGATCGGGAGGGTCGGTGTCGCGGGACCGCTCGGCTCGGGTGGGGTGGTCGGCTCGGTGCTCGGAGAAGGATCCTTACTCGGCTTCGGATCAGGTAGCCAGCTGGGGAAGGTGCTCGGAGCGGGAGTCCGGGGACCGCTCGGCTTGCTCGGGCGTTCGGTGGGCTCCTCGGCCGCTGCGCTGATCGCGGGTGGGGCGGGGATGCTCGGCGATGCGGCCGCGGTCGGACTCTGGGACGGTGCGGGAAGAGTCATCCGAAGGGTATCGGCCCGGTTTCGTACCCGGGTCGGGCTCGCGGCGTCCGCCGGGCCGGGGGTCTCCGTGGGGGCCGATTGCTGGATCCGCGTCACCGGCGCCTTCTGCGCCTTCGGCTGTTCACCTCCGCCGAGCTGGTTCATGGTCAGGACGGTCGCGCCGGTCAGCACCGCAACCGAGGCGACCGCGGCCGCGGCGCTCACCCCCGCGTTGGCCAGTACGGCATCCTTGGCGCGGTCGAACAGCGTCACAGAACCCTTGCCCGCACCGGCGAGGGTTCCGGTTGCGACGCCACCGGCCAGGCCACCGATCGAGGCCAGATAGGCGGTACCGGCAACGGCGCCCAGCAGCAGCGGCGCCAGGATCCCGGCCAGGCTCGAGTTGACCTCGACCAGTTCGAGGTAGATGCCGGTACAGCTCCGGCAGTCGTCCAGATGGGCACGGACCTTGCCCTGGTCGCGTCGCGAGAGTCCCTCCCGGACGTAGCCGCCCAGGTGCTGATGGGTCCAGCGACACCCGTCGGTCTCCAATTCGTTGGCGTGCTGGGTCAGGAACGCCTGCCGTAGCCCTTCACGCGCCCGGTAGGCCAACGCCGCCACCGAGTTCGGGGTCATACCGAGCAAGGGCGCGATATCGGCCGGCTTCTGGCCCTCGACCTCGGTGTGCCAGAGCACCACCTGCCACCGCTCGGGCAGCGATCGGAATGCGGCCGCGGCGGCCTCGTTCTCGAACCCCTCGACGGCGGTGTCCACGAACGGGACGCCCGGCTCGAATGGGGTGAGGTCGTCGGTCGAATGGACCTTCGAGGAGGCGCGGATCTTGTCTACGTGCAGCCGTCGTACGGAGGTGAGCAGGTAGGCCCGGAAGGCCACGTCGGGCCCGGCGCCCCGCTGCAGGACCTGCAGGACCTTGGTGAAGGCCTCTGCCACCAGATCGTCGGCATCGGTCGGTGCGACCAATTGACGGGCAAGCCGCCGGGCGGCACCGACGTGCCGTTCGTAGAGTACGGCGTAGGCGGAGTTGTCGCCCGCTCGTACCGCGGCGATGAGTTCGGCGTCGCCTGCTTCGATGTTCTCGAGGGCGTGGGTCACCTCACCCACTCCCCGGGTTGCTGCAGGACATGTCGGTCAGTGTACGTCTCGACCTAGACTTCTTGGCGTCCTTCTCCGCGCTCGGCGGGCGGATTCGAGTGGTGGAAATATCACCCGTCAAGTTGCGTCATGACGTGCCGTCGACCCCGTCACGTATTCAGCCGGGATCTGGGGAGAGGAGCGATCTGTTGGGGTTCTTCACAGCGCGCCGCAAACAGCCCGCCCCCGAGCCTGACTTCGTATCGAGCCCGCGAACGTTTCGTACCGAGGCGAGCCGACCACCGGCGGTCAGGGAGGTACCGGTGAGGTTCGAGGCGGTCGCGGAGGCGCTCGCGGGGGGAACAGATTCGCTCGCGGTCTACCACGAGGTGGGCAGGAGTCTGGCCCGGGACGGGGTGTCCCTGGCCGAGGCGATGGAGGGTCTGCGTCACGCCACCCGGTCGGTCGTTGGGAGCGACCCGGGCTTCGAGGCGATTCAGGCGATGCTGCATGCCTGGAGCGAGGCCACGCTGGCACATCTGCACCAGATCTCGTGTGAGGACCCGTTGACCGGTCTGGCGAGCCGGGCCCACATCCGCTCCAGGATCGCCGAGCTTCACCGGGCACACACCGCTACGGGGGTGCGGTATGCGCTGGTGGTGCTCGAAGAGCAACATCGTGGGACCGAACGTCCGGTTGCGGTCGGACTGAACCGCTCGCTGCGCCTGGCACAACTGGCCCAGCAGGCACGCACGGTGTTCAACGGCCCGGAGGTGATCGCACGGATCGCCTCGGATCGGATCGTGGTCCTGGTTGAACGCGACGGGCGACTCAACCGTCGGGTCGCACTGCTGCGCCGGATGCTGGACGGTGGTGCCGAGCCCGGTTGGCATACGGCGCTGTGGGTCGAGGGGGTGCCCGACAACGATGCCGGGGCGGCGGGACTACTCGATGAGTTGGCTCGCGATTGACGCCGAGCAGGTGTGCCCGGCTGCGTCGCTGGGAGCACGCACTCGGGACGCTGCTCTGGCTCCCGTGTTATGTCGGGCGTCGGTCATAGGCTGACCACATGTGCGGCCGCTATGCCTCGTCGCGTCGACCCGAGGATCTGATCGAGGAATTCGAGGTGGTCACGCCTCGAATCGCCGCGCCGTTGGCGCCGGACTGGAACGTGGCGCCCACCAAGGAGGTCTATGCCGTGTTGGCTCGTCCTCCTTCCGGGACCGAGGACCTGCCCGAGCGGCAACTGCGGGTGCTGACCTGGGGGCTGGTGCCTACGTGGGCCAAGGACCCGGCCATCGGCAGTCGGATGATCAACGCTCGATTAGAGACAGTGGCAGAGAAGCCGGCCTACCGTCGGGCGTTCGCCGGGCGGCGGTGTCTGGTACCGGCCGACGGCTACTACGAGTGGTATGCGACCGAGCGAACGACCAGAGTAGGGCGGCCGCAGAAGCAGCCCTTCTTCATCCGGCCCACAGACTCTTCCTCGCTCGCGATGGCCGGGCTTTACGAGATCTGGGTGGATCCGAGTCGCTCCGAGCGGGATCCGGGCCGTTTTCGCTGGACCTGCACCGTGATCACCACCACGGCCGAAGACTCGCTCGGGCATATTCACGAGCGGATGCCGGTGACGGTCCGGCCCGATTTCTGGTCCGACTGGCTGGATCCACGCCCGCGGGAGGCCGAGGAACTGTTAGGACTTTTGCAACCGGCCGCGGCTGGGCAATTGCAGGCGTACCCTGTCTCCTCGGCGGTCAGCAACGTCCGCAACAACGGGCCCGGGCTCGTCGAGCCGATCCCGGTAGACGAAGTGGTCGATGTGGTCGACCCTCCGCCCGATGTTCTGTTCGACCTGGAGGACCGATGACCCTCGAACGACTCCTAGATACCCGTTACGGAGAGGCGCGAGTGGTGACTCACAGCGCCGATACGGTGCCCGAGGGGGCACCAGAACTGCTGTTGAGCCACGGTGCAGGCGGAGGCATCGAGGCCCGTGACCTGACCGCATTGGCCGGTGCCTTGCCGGCGGCCGGCTACACCGTGCATCTGCTGGAGCAGCCCTGGCGTCGGGCGGGCCGCCGGATCGCCACGGCGCCGCACACCCTGGACGTGTCCTTGGTGGCGGCTGTGGAGATGCTGAAGCCATCGGGGCCACTGATCCTGGGTGGCCGATCGGCCGGGGCTCGGTCCGCCTGTCGCTCAGCGTCGAATGCCGGGGCCCAAGCGGTGCTGGCGCTGTCGTTCCCGCTGCATCCACCCGGCAGGCCGGAGCACACCCGGTGGGATGAATTGGCCGATATCGAACAGCCCACGTTGGTGGTGCAGGGTGAACGGGATCAGATGGGGCGTCCCGAGGAGTTCCCCGATCCCTTGCCGGATCTGGTGGACATGGTGGTAGTGCCTGCGGCCGATCACGGACTCAAGGTGCCCGGTCGGGCGGGGATGACGGGGCCCGAGGTGATGGCGATCGTGTCCGAAGGCGTGATGGAGTGGCTGGTCCGCGCCGGACTAGGTGGTTGAGTCCGCGTCGGACCCAGGTGGTTGAGGGGAATCATTCGGGTCCGGGATCGGTTGCACCGACATGCAGGCAGTACTCGAACGACCGGATCTCGTCGTGCAGGCACCCCGGACGACCGATCCCGGACTAGGCTGGCGTGCGATGACCGATACCGACCTGACCGCCGAGTCGCCCACCGTGTTGAATGAGACGGTGAGCACCGAGTCCGCCGCGTCCGAGTCCGCCGCCGAACGTCAGGCGCGGTTCGAACGCGATGCGTTGCCGTTCCTTGACCAGTTGTACTCGGCCGCGTTGCGGATGACGCGCAATCCGGCCGATGCCGAGGATCTGTTGCAGGAGACCTTCGCGAAGGCCTTCGCCTCTTTCCACCAGTTCCGACCCGGGACCAACCTGAAGGCGTGGTTGTACCGGATTCTGACCAACACGTTCATCAACACCTACCGCAAGAAGCAGCGCGAACCCCAGCAGTCGATGGCCGAGGACGTCGAGGACTGGCAACTCGCCCGTGCGGAGTCACACACGTCTTCGGGGCTGAAGTCGGCGGAGACGGAGGCCCTGGAACACCTACCGGACTCCGAGGTGAAGCGGGCGTTACAGCGGCTCCCCGAAGAGTTCCGGCTCGCGGTGTACCTGGCCGATGTCGAAGGATTCGCCTACAAGGAGATCGCCGAGATCATGGACACTCCGATCGGTACCGTCATGTCGCGGCTGCACCGGGGGCGTCGCCAGTTGCGCGACCTGCTGAGTGACTACGTACGTGAGCACGATCTGCTGCCGGCAGGTGTGGTAGATGCGGCCGCTGGGGCCAAGGGAGGCAAGAAGTGATGGGGCACGAACACTCCGATCTCAGCGAGGACTGTGCCGACTTCATCGAGCGCATCGTGTATCTGATCGACAATGAGCTGGACGAGGCTGACTGCACCGTGGTGCAGGCCCACCTCGAAGGGTGCAGCCCGTGCCTTGAGCGCTACGACCTGCAACGCACGGTGAAGATGGTGGTGGCCCGCTCGTGCGCCGAGAAGGCTCCGACCGAGTTGCGCGCCAAGGTGCTGATGCAGTTGCGTCAGGTGCAGATCGAGATCAAAGAGGCCTGAGCGACGATTCGTGGGTGGAACCGATCGCCTGCGAGAATGTCGAGGATCGCAACAAATCCAGGAGGAACCATGGGCAAGACCGGCCGCAAGCGTCGCTCTCGCAAGAAGAAGGGCGCGAACCACGGAAAGCGCCCCAACGCCTGATCTGTCGATCAGCGAAGCGTCGAACAGAGCCCTCGAGCCAATTGGCTACGGGGGCTCTGTCGTGTTCTCGGCTGCGCTCTGCCATGTCTTGAACAGGGCCATTGCAACAGCCGTGACGTGATGGTGAGCTGGGAAGCTCCGGTCAGGAGGCAGAGCCCGGGACACCCAGCGTGAACGGGTTCGTGCGGCGCAGCAGGTCGACCAGGGTGAGCAGGGCATCGGATCGGATCTCCGGTGCCGGGGTGGTCAATTCGAGGTGCAGATACAGGGATCGCAGGAAGGCTGCGGCGTTGTGGGTACCCCGGTAAGGGTCACCCTCTCGTCGGCGCGCATGGGGGTCGGCCGCTACGGCGACCCGGACCAGCCACGGCTCGACCATGCTGAGCGGGATCTGATTGCGACGCAGGACCGTCACCACGGTCACCGCCAGCCGGTCTGGCTCGCCGCTGAGTAGCAGGGGAGTATCGGAGTCGACCAATCGGTCGGCGATCACGTCGAGGATGACACTCAGCTCGGGAATCTCCAGATGCCGGCTCTGGGCCAGTCGGGAGAGGGTGTCCGCGCCGTGTGCGAGCGCGTGTGCCCAGCCACTCTCGGGAACCCAGCCACGGACATCCTGCTCGCGGAGGAACCAACTGGCCAGCCGGTCACCCCACTGCAGCACCTTGTCCTTGCCGACCAGGGACACGATGCCGTCTCGGGCGATGCACTCACCCAGTACCAGGGCCGAGTAACTGCGTCGAAATACGCTGTCGGTATCCACCTCGCCAAGCCGGTACTGCAGGCCGGCCGCGATCCCGTCACCGAGCCCGGAAAGCAGGAAGTCATAGGTGCCGCGGCTGATCCAGGTGGCCAACGCCGGGTAGGCCAGGCCATCGCGCAACTCTGGGTCCGGGGAGCCGAGCATCGCCGTCAATTCGGCAGTGAGATCCGACAACGGGCGGTCCACCGGCACGGCCAGTCCCGAGGACATCACCTGGTGCCAGTACCCGATGGTCATGGGCCCATCCTGCCAGCCTGGATCTATAAGGTGTCAGTTGTGCCATCTTTGACCGAGCTCGCGGAGGCTCACACCACGCTCGAGGAGCCGGACGTCGCGTGGTTGCACATGTTGATGGCCGACTGGCAGATCATCGCCGACCTCTCCTTCGCCGATCTGGTGCTGTGGCTGCCCGATCGAGAGGGCAATGGGTTCTGGGCCGGCGGGCAGATGCGGCCGACCACCGGGCCCACCGCACTCGAGGACGACGTGGTGGGTACCTTCATGCCCGTCGGCAAACGCAGAATGCTCGACCAGGCCTGGGAACTGGGCCAACTCGTCCGCGAGGGAGACCCCGAGTGGCGCGACGACGTCCCGGTGCGGGTCGAGGCGATCCCGGTACGTCACGGCGCGAAGGTGATCGCGGTGATCAGCCGCAACACGAACCTGCTCGGGGTGCGCACGCCCAGCCGGTTGGAACTCGCCTACCTCGAGTCCGCCTCGGACCTGACCCGGATGATCTCCTCGGGCTGGTTCCCCCAGGCCGCACAGCGCTCCGACCATGCCGACTCTCCGAGGGTCGGCGACGGATTCCTCCGCGTCGATGAGCACGGACGGGTCAGCTACGCCAGTCCGAATGCCCAGTCGGTCTTCCGTCGGCTCGGACTGAGCGGCGACCTGGTCGGGCTGGTCCTGGCCGAGCTGACCCGGGACCTGGTGCCGCCGCGCAGACGACCCGACGAGGAGACACTCAGTGCTGTTCTGGGCGGGCGCGCCCACCGCGACACCGAATTGGCGAACGACGGCGTCGCGCTCATCGTCCGATCGATTCCACTGCGACCGCGTGGCGAGCACATCGGAGCCCTGATCCTGGTTCGTGATGTGACCGACCTGCGTCGTCGTGACCGGGAACTGGTGACCAAGGACGCCACCATCCGCGAGATCCACCATCGGGTGAAGAACAATCTGCAGACGGTGGCCGCGCTGTTGCGGCTACAGGCCAGGCGGATGCCGGACGACGCCGCCAAATCGGCGCTCGAGGAGGCGGTCCGTCGAGTCGGTACGATCGCGATCGTCCACGAGACGTTGAGTACCGCCGTCGAGGAGCATGTGGAGTTCGATGAGGTGGCCGATCGGCTCGGGGCCATGGTGACCGAGGTCAGCCTGGTCGGTACCCCGGTCCTGGTCCGGCGGGAGGGGAGTTTCGGGGTGTTGCCCTCGGACACCGCGACCGCGCTGGCGATGGTGCTCACCGAAGTGCTGCAGAACGCGGTCGAGCACGGCTATCCGGCCCCCGAGGCCTCGCCAGATCCCGTCGAAGAGCGGGAGGACCCGCCGGAGGGCCGGATCGTGGTGGCTCCGACCCGTCGGCCGGGGCGCCTCGAAGTACTGATCACCGATGATGGGCGGGGCCTGTCCGAGGGCTTCGACCCGATGGTCTCCACGAACCTGGGCCTCTCGATCGTGCGGACCCTGGTGGAGTCCGAGCTCGGTGGTCGACTCGAATTCGGCAATGGCGTGTCCGGCGGTGCCCGGGTACTGGTGGAGGTCCCGCTGGACTGAAGGGCACGGCCCGGCGGAATGACGAACGACCCGTCCGAATGGACGGGTCGTCGACGCGGTCAGAGACCGTGAGATCAGGCGGTGCGGATCCGGGCCCGAGCGTTGCGGCGCTTGAGCGCGCGTCGCTCGTCCTCGCTGAGTCCTCCCCAGACACCGTGGTCCTGGCCGGCCTCGAGGGCCCAGGCGAGACAGAGCTCGCGGACCTCGCAGCGCTGGCAAACCTGCTTGGCTTCCTCGATCTGGAGGATGGCCGGACCTGTGTTGCCAATGGGGAAGAAGAGCTCCGGGTCCTCATCGAGACAGGCTGAGCGGTGGCGCCAATCCATGGCTGGAGAATCCCTCGTTTCGTGGGTCAATCGGTCAGAAGTGCGGTGGGGCCCGGGTGAACACCTGTGAAATGGGCCTCGTCCAGAGTCCCAAGAACTGGGGCTTTGCACAAGGGCTTTCCCGGGTCGGGTGTGTCACAGCCCGAGCCTCTGGACTTCGCTCGCGAAGTCGCCTACATCCTCCACACCCCGCCACCCGGGCCCGAGCGGGTGCCGTTCGTGTGTCTCGGCAGTCGCCACTAGGCTGGGTCGGTGACCGTGTCTCGCCCAGTTGCCCCGATCGCCCCGCTCCCGCTCACCATCGGCTGCGCGGCGGCGGGATTGCAGGCCCTGGTGATGCTCGCCCTGGCCGTGTGGGAGTTGGCCGACTTCACCACCGCGCGGGCCGGGTTGGTGCTGAGCACCGCCGCCTTCTTCCTGATCTGGGCCGGGGTGCTCGGAGTCTGCGCCCGGGGTCTGTGGCAGCTCAACTCCTGGGCCCGGTCGCCCCTGGTGATGGCGCAGTTACTGCATCTGGGGCTGGCCTGGAATTTCGTCTCGGCAGCCACCATGTGGGTGGCGGTGCTGATCGGGGTGGCAGCCGTGGTGGTCCTCGCCGGAGTCTTTCATCCGGCGAGCCTGAGGGCGGTGGCCGAGGCAGAGAGTGCCTGAATCGGGCCTGAAACCGGCTTGAGTCCGCGGGTGGCGACTCAGTCGTTCGCCTCGAGCGAGATGCGCAGTTGATTCAGGGTGCGGGTCAGCAGCCGGGAGACGTGCATCTGGCTGACCCCGATCTCGGCGGCGATCTGCGACTGGGTCATGTTCTTGAAGAACCGAAGCAACAGGATGCGCTTCTCTCGGGGGTCGAGCCCGGCCAGCAGAGGCTTGATCGACTCACGCACCTCCACATGGTCGAGATTGACATCGGCTACCCCCATCGAGTCGAGGATGCTGGGACCGACCTCATCACTTCCGTCACCGGCATCGATGGACAGCGTCGAGTAGGCATTGGCGGACTCGATCCCCTCGAGCACGTCCTCGACGGTGCAGCCGATCGCCTCGGCCAATTCGCCGGGGGTGGGGGAGCGACCCAGTGTCTGGGTCAGCTCGGCGGAGACCGAGCCGATCTGCATCCGCAGCTCTTGCAGGCGTCGGGGTACCCGGATCGCCCATCCCTTGTCGCGGAAGTAGCGCTTGATCTCGCCGATGATGGTCGGCGTGGCGTAGGTGGAGAACTCGATCTCACGCTCCGGCTCGAACCGGTCCACCGCCTTGATCAGGCCGATCGTGCCGACCTGTACCAGGTCCTCGAGCGGTTCTCCGCGGTTGCGGAACCGGCGGGCGCAGTGTTCCACCAGCGGCAGATGGAGCCGGACCAGTTCGTCTCGGGCCAGCGCGCACTCCGCAGCGGAGGCATCGGCGGCATGCAGTTGGAGGAACAGTCCGGCGCTGCGCCGCCGGGTCACCTCCACCCGACGCAGCGGTGGGTTGTCAGGCCCGTCACCGATATCGGTGACGGCATCGGTGACGGGGCCCTGATCCGGCGGGCTGGAGGTGTCGTCCATGCTGATGGCCCTCAGACCGTCCCGACGCTCGGGACGCTGGAGCTCAGGGTGAACCGGAGGAGCGCTCGGTCGTTCTCATGGCTGAATTCGGTGTCGTTGGCCAGAGCGGTGAGCACCTGCCAGGCGAATCCTTCACGGTCGACCCGGTCCGGCCCCGACGACGGGACCGACAGTGATATCTCCAGTCGACCCGCAGTGAGCTGGAAGCCCACCCGCAGGTCGGCAGGGGAGTCGAGGCCCTCGAGCAGTAGCGCGGTGGCTTCACTGACCGCGATCCGGAGGTCCTCGATGTCGTCCAGCGTGAAGTCCACCCGGGCGGCCAACGCAGCCGCCGTGGTGCGGAGCACGTAGGCGAACGCGCCATCCGCTGGTAGTCGTAGTTCGACGTCGGCTTCGCTCGCCAGGTCGTCCACACTCATCCAGTCGTCCTCGGGTGTTCAGGGCCGGTCAGGTCCCCGCCACCCTAACCGTTGGCGCCGTTGGGTTGCCCGTACAGCCCGTGTTGCCCATGCTGGGCAAAGTCGCGTCGTGCATCCCTTGCCGTCGCTGATCCGGGTTCGGTCACTTTCCGGAACTTTTCTCCTTGGCTGTCATGAAGATCTTCTTGGCTTGAGCGACCGTCATGTTCTCGACCTCGGTCTTGCCAAGAATGTCGATCCAGACGGACGGCTTCACCCGATCCAGGCCAGACCAGAGGTCCACATCGCCCCATGCCGAAAGAGTGGATTCTTTTACCTGTATATCGAACGCTCTATCTTTGATGCGACCGACCAGGTCGTCGACACTTTCCTTTTCAGCCCGCTTCGCGTCATTTCTGTCGCGGATGCCCTGCTGTCTCTCAACCTCTTTCTTTTTCTGCTCAGCTATGCGCTGTTCCTCTAATTCTTTGGCCTGCTTCTTAGTCTCGAACATGGTATCGTACTTCTTCTCGGCGTCGGAGATGGATATTTCAGTGCCGTCCGTCATCCGGACCGAGACGACGGCTTTGATCGGTATTTTGAGCAGGACGGTCTCGCGATTCTTTTCCGCGCTGTATATGTATGACTCGAGTTCTTGTTCTCGCGGTTTCGTTGTTTTTTTGCTCGGATCATTCTTGTCGCTCCGGATTTGAGGAAGGGAGACTTTCTGTGGATGCGACTCGACGGAGTGCATATTGAAGGTGTCGCCTTTCGGAATGAGACTGAGGTCGATCTTGATGATCGCCTCGCTCCCGAAGATCTCGCCATGGTTACTGTGTATCTTGCGCGTGGTCTTCGCGTGGGTGACGGACAGCAGACGCTGGTTCTTCCCACTTCCGTCGCGCTGTTGCAAGAACTCCCGCTCTTCATCCGTTACGGTATTGGTTCCCTTGCGTCCACCGAAATCGAATCGGTGCGACTGGGTGCCGATCCGACGACTCTCATTTCGAGGGAGCATTGTCCCCTTAGTGAAGAGCTGTTCCATTTGCTCCAGACTGCATCCTCGGTGTACATAGCGAGTCACGTAGACGCCGCGGGCGTCCTGAAGATATTCTTTATTGGTCCCCTTCTTGACGGCGATTCGACCACTCTCATCCAGTGGTCCAAATCGTTTGGATCCGCTCTCGATCTTGTAGAGGCAAGCGCGAGTCTTTGTACTGATTACTTCGATAGTCCCAGATTTTTGCGGGGCAAATTCAACCTCCTTTTTGGTGTCTGTGAGGATTTCGGACTTAAGCTTCTTCAGGTTCCACCCACTGGTCTTATACGCGACATGCCAGTCCTTGAGAACGTTGCCTCGCTTGAGTTTTGCATCATCGTCAGGGAGTCCTTCTAAATTGACCTTGTCGATGTCAGAATTCTTCTTATTCTCGATATCATCCTTTCTCTGCGACTTGAGCTTCTTATGTTCATCGATTGTTTTCTTGATGATTTCGGAGAGTATGACGTCCTCTGGGCTCAGCGTGTTGTCGGGCTGCTTGTCGAACGCGATCTTGTCGCCGGCGCGGCGGACGATGGACCGGTCGATCGACCGGCCCATCGGGCCCGAAGACTGTGCGGGCTGGGTCAGCGCCGTGGAGGCGCGCGTTTGAAGGGTGTGCGCCAGTTCGTGAGCCAGGACACGCTCACCGCCGGGGGTCGTGGGCGCGTACTGGCCGGTCCCGAAGAAGATGTCGTTGCCAGTGGTGAAGGCACGAGCGCTGACCATTCGATTCAGGCGCGCCGAGTCGGTGTCGTCGTGGATACGGACGCGCGAGAAGTCCGCCGAGAAGGCTGCCTGCATTCGGTCCAGGACGGTGGTGTCGAGAGCACGGCCTCGGCCGCGCGCCGAGTCGATCGCGGCGCTGGTGTTGCTGTCGAGTGCGCCGCCTTCGCGTCCGATGGGCACCTCGGTGGCCGGTGAGTCGGGGCTGCGCCGCAGCCGGCCGACGCTGTGCTCATGCGGATGATCGTGCGGATGGGTATCGCAGTCCGGCTCCTTGCCCGCTCTGGCCACACCCGTGGCAAGACGACGTAAGGCGTCGTCGGCCATGCGGTCCGCGTCGGTCTCTGCTTGGTCTTCCGCATGCCCGACAGCGAGGGTGCCGGACGGCAAGGGGACCGGTGCTGCGGGTATCGGTGCCGGTGTCGCGGTGACTGACGGCGCGGCAACCTGGTCGCGCTCCTTGTCGTGATCCAGTGCTTTTTCCATCAGGTACTACCTCCGAGTTACCACCCACCTTGCCACCAAGCCTCGCGAATGTGCTGGCTATTCGCGGTTCTAATTCGGGGGATGGAACGCACTCGACGCCGCCCCCAGCCCGTACGGACTGGAGACGGCGTCGAGGTGAGACTACAGGCGGGTCAGGCCTTCTTGGTCGCCCAGAAGATCTCGGCGATCTCATCGATCTTGGCGAGCAACTGGTCGGCGGCATCGGCGTCCATGCTGCCCTTGGTGCCGCCGGCGCCGGCCAACTTGGTGGCCTCGTTCACCAACGTGTGCAGCTGCGGGTACTTCTCGAAGTGCGGCGGCTTGAAGTAGTCGGTCCACAGCACCCACAGGTGGTGCTTGACCAACTCGGAGCGCTGCTCCTTGATGAGCACCGCGCGGGTACGGAAGTCCGGGTCGTCGGAGTCATTCGCCTTGGCGATGACTGCCTTGATCGACTCGGCCTCGATGCGGGCCTGAGCCGGGTCGTAGACGCCGCAGGGAAGGTCACAGTGGGCCGAGACCTCGATGGTCGGCTGGAAGATCCGCGAAGGCATTCTGGGTCCTCTCTCAGTTGGGTGCGCTCGCTGTGAAGTAGTCGATCGCACGATGATTGGGACACTACTCCGCATGGACGCGGAATCCCACGACGGGGCCTCACCTGCAAAACCATCGCAAGAAGGCAGACGAACGTCTCGCCGAGGCTGGGGCTTCGCGACGGTTCGCGGTCGTTCGATGCTGCCCACCCTCGCGGAGGGGGACCGACTGCTGGTCCGCTACGGCACCAGACCCCGGATCGGCACCGTGGTGGTGGCTCGATTCGTGGATGGCTCGGTGGTGGTGAAACGCGTGGCCGAGGCTCGCCAGACGCGCATCGGCGGCGTCGGCTGGTGGCTGCTCAGCGACAACCAGGATGAGGGGGTGGATTCTCGTCACCGCGGTCCGATCCCGGACGCGGACGTGTGGGGCGTCGCGCGATACCGGGTCTGGCCCCGTCCCGGTCGGCTGCGCCGCAGGGCGCGTTGAGAGAGCGGGTCGAGTTTCGAGTGGACCGGCGGCACAGACCCGAACCACATCGTGCGAGGATGGTCCTCATGGCTGATGAACCCCGAATGTCCCCGCATCCGCATGCTGGCGATCCGGTGTTCGACCTTCACGTAGGTGGCAAGTTGGAGACCGTCTCGCGCGTTGCGCTGGACGGCAAAGAGGAACTCTCCCTCGCCTACACGCCCGGAGTGGCCCTGGTCTGCGAGGCGATCGCCGCAGACCCGGCCATGACCCAGCACTACACGTGGGTTCCCAACACCGTCGCCGTGGTCACCGACGGCACCGCTGTTCTCGGACTGGGCGACATCGGTCCCGCCGCAGCGATGCCGGTCATGGAGGGCAAGGCCGTCCTCTTCAAACAGTTCGGCGGCGTCGACGCAGTCCCCATCTGCCTGGACACCACCGATACGGAGGAGATCATCGAGACGGTGATCCGGTTGGCCCCCAGCTTCGGTGGCGTCAACCTCGAGGACATCTCCGCACCGCGCTGCTTCGAGATCGAGGACCGGCTCAAGGCCCGCCTCGACATCCCGGTCTTCCACGACGACCAGCACGGCACCGCGGTGGTCGCGCTGGCCGCGCTCAAGAGCGCGCTCAGATTGACCGGTCGCACGGCCGAGCAGACCCGGGTGGTGGTCCAGGGCGCCGGCGCAGCCGGTGTCGCGGTGGCCAAAATCCTGCTCGGCGCGGGCATCAAGGACATCGCGGTCCTGGACCGACAGGGAGTGTTGAACTCGAACCGCAGCGACCTGACCCCGGTCAAGGCCGAGCTCGCCAAGCAGACGGCCGACAACTTCGGTCGCGAGGGCTCACTGGCCGACGCGATGGCAGGCGCCGACGTGTACATCGGTGTCTCGGGCGGATCGGTCCCCGAGGAGATCGTGGCGCTGATGGCCGACGACGCGATCATCTTCGGGCTGGCCAATCCGACCCCTGAGGTGCACCCCGATCTGGCGCGCAAGTACGCCCGCGTGGTCGCCACCGGCCGCTCCGATTTCCCGAACCAGATCAACAACGTGCTCGCCTTCCCCGGCATCTTCCGGGGTGCCTTCGACGTGCACGCGACCAAGATCACCGAGGGCATGAAGCTGGCCGCGGCAGACGCTCTGGCCGACCTGGTCGGTGACGACCTCGCCGAGGACCTCATCATCCCCTCGCCCTTCGACCCGCGGGTGGGCCCCGCCGTTGCCAGCGCCGTGGCCGAGGCCGCGCGTCGAGACGGTGTGGCCCGCCGCTGAGGCCCCCCGTGCTCGGACGGGAGCCCGCCGGACTGACCCTGCTGGATGGGGTCGGCTGGCAGGGTAGGCCTGTCACTGGCGCACGCTCTCACGAACTGCTCGCACTCCTCGCCGAGGCCTGGCCTCAGCCGGTCAGCGCCTCGGCCTTGGTGTCCGCGATCTGGGGGGACGAGCCCACCAGCCCGACCAAGGCGCTCCAGGTGCTCGTCTCACGGACCCGCACCCGGACCGCCCCAGGTGTCATCGAGCACAGCCAGCGGGGCTACCGGCTCGGGGTGGATCCCGGTCAGGTGGATGCACTCCGCCTGACGGACCTGACCCGCCAGGCCGAAGCGGCCGTTGCCGGATCGGCCTGGACCGAGGTCGTGACGCTGGCCGAGTCCGCGCTGACGGAGTCGGTTGCCGGCACCGACTCGGCACCGCCCGGCTCCGAGGCACTCGCTCGGGTGCGAGCCCGGGCGAGACAGGACCGGGAGCGAGTGACCCGCCTGCTGGGCGAGGGCGAACTGGCTCGAGGTGAGCACCGGGCCGCCCTGGAGCACCTTCTGCCTGCTCTGGCCTCGCACCCCGACGACGAGCGTCTGCTCGCCACGACCCTGCGCGCCGAAGCGGTGGTGCACGGCGTGCCGGCGGCACTGCGCCGGTACGCCGAGTACCACCGCCGGGCACGCGACGAGCTGGGCGCCAGCCCCGGTCCCGAGCTACAGGCCGTGCACGCGGAACTGCTCGCCCGTGAGGCACCGGTCCGGGCCGGATTGAAGTTCGACGCCACGCCGATGGTGGGCCGAGACGAGGACGTCCGCCACCTTCGGACCCTGTTATCCGGGTCCAGGGTGGTCTCGATCGTCGGCCCCGGCGGCCTGGGCAAGACTCGGCTGGCCCACCTGGTCGGGCGGGAGGCCGTCCAACCGGTCGTGCACTTCATCGAACTGGCCGGTGTCCGGTCGGGCGACGCGGTGCTGCCCGAGATCGCGGCCGCCCTGGGAGTGCGCGACTCGCTCTCCGGCACCCGGACGCTGCGCTACCTCAGTGATCTGCTCGGACGCACCGCACAACTGCTCTCGGGACCGCCGACCCTGCTGATCGTGGACAACTGCGAGCAGGTCGTGGCGGACGTCGCCGACGTGGTCGCGCGTCTAGTGTCGCTGGTGCCGGAGCTCAGGGTTCTGGCCACCTCCCGGGCCCCCCTCGGACTGGCCGGCGAGCGGGTGCACCTGCTGCCGCAACTCGATGGTCCCGCGGCTGCGGAGCTCTTCGTGGAGCGCGCCAGGGCCGCGCGGCCAGGGGTGATGCTGGAGGACGAGCGAGTGGCCGAGCTGGTGGATCGGCTCGACGGGCTGCCGCTCGCCATCGAGTTGGCTGCGGTCAAGGTCCGGGTGATGTCGGTCGCCGAGATCGTGCTCCGGCTCGACGATCGGTTCGCGGTGCTGCGCGGCGGAGACCGTTCGGCGCCCGACCGACACCAGACCCTGGAAGCCGTGATCGACTGGAGTTGGGCGCTGCTCGGCGAGTCCGAACGCCGAGCACTGCGCCTACTGGCGGTGTTTCCGGACGGCTTCTCGCTGGACGGTGCCGAAGCGATGCTGGGCCACTCGGCGTTGACCTCGGTCAGTCACTTGGTAGACCAGTCGCTCCTGGTGGTGCGTGAGAGCGACGGGATCCGGTACCGGTTCTTGGAGACCGTCCGGGAGTACGGGCTGGCCCGGCTCCAGGAGAGCGGTGAGAGCGATGCCGCCCTACGGGCCGTCGACGACTGGGCAGTGGCGACGGCTCGCCTGCTGCGTGCCGGGCTCGACGGACGGGGACAGGTGCCGGCGGTGCAGACGATCCGCGCCGAGTCGGGCAACCTGGCGGTGGCGATGCGTCGATCCCTCACTGCCGGTGACCTGCGTACCGCGGTTCCGCTGGTCGACGCGATGGGCAACTTCTGGACCATCGAGGGCGAGTACGGGCAGGTCTTCTGGGTGGCCGATGCCTTTCTGGCCCTGCTTCCGGCCCCGGGAGACGACGCCGCCCGGACCACGGGGCTCGTAGAGGAGCCCGATGCCCTGCGCTCGGCACTGGCCACCCTGGTCACCGGCCGAGCGGTGATGTCGGGAGACATCCCAGCGGCCGCAGTGCAGTGGCTGGAGCTACTGGGGCCGGGGCCGGCCGGTGGGGTGGTACACGGCAGCGTGCGCACTCTGATGGCGATCAGCAGGACCGTTGGCCCGGACGGTCAGGTAGACGCGGACCAGCTCTCCGAGGTGCTCGAAGTCTGCGCCGAGGAGACGGACCCGGTCCTGGCCGGGACCGCACTGCTGTGGCGCTCCCAGCTACTGGAGAACGACGGTGAACTTCGTCAGGCGTTGGTGACCGGCAGGCGTGCACTGGGCAAGTTGGCGCTGCTCGACGCCGGGCAGGGCCCCTGGTTCAGCGCTCTGCTGCATGCTCAGGTGGGCGCGATGGCGCTCCAGCTCGGCGAGTTCGATGAGGCCGTCCGGATGGCTGCTCTCGCTCTTCCGGCTCTGGAGGAGTTGGGGGCGCTCGACGACGTGATCGCCCTGCGCACCGTTCAGGCTCTGGAACGGTTGCGTGGTGGGGACGTGCGAGCCGCAGGGGCGGCACTCCAGAGCCTGCGGGTAGGGGCGGACTACCAGGCGGGTCTGGGATGGCTCCTGCTGCGCAGCGCTCAGGCGGAGGTGACACTCGCGCAGGGAGACATCGAGCTCGGCCTGGCGATGTACCTGGAATCCATCGACGACGGACGCCAGCGGGCCTTCCCCGGGTTCGAGGTCCCGGCCGAGGTGACACCCTGGGTGGTCTACCCGGAGGCCGCCTGCGTGCTGGTACACGTGGTGCACGGTGCGGGCGACCGGATCGGTCCGCTGGCCACCGAGCTCATGGCCAAACTGCCCCGGCTGCTCGGAGACGACGTCGCCGGCTCGATGCATACCGACCTGCCGGTGGCCGGGATGGCCCTGGTCGCGATCGGCAGCTGGCTGGTCGATCAGGGCTCCGATCTCTTCGAGGCTCAACCCATTGATCTCTTCGAGGCTCAACCCATTGATCTCTTCGAGATCGGGGCCCGGATGAGCGCACTGGGGGAGCGGTTCGGGTACAACCGGGCGATGCCGTCGTGCGACTGGAGTCACCAGGTGGCCCGCGTGGACGCGAGACGACCCGGCGTGCTCGCCACGTTCTGCGACGAGTACGCCGGGTCACCCTCACGGGCTTTGCGGCAGGTGGCCCGAGACCTGGCCGCGCAGGCTCAGACCGCCTTGCGGTAGACGCGCACCGAGAGCGGCGCGAAGATCGCGATCACCACGGCGCAGGCCAGCAGCGACCAGCCCACCTCACCGGTGATGCTGCCGTCGTTGGCCAGGTCCCGGATCGCGGTGACCACGTGGCTGACCGGGTTGATCTGGACGAACGTCTTGAGCCAACCCGGCAGTGTGTCGGCCGGAACGAAGGCGTTGGACAGGAAGGTCAGCGGGAACATCACCATCATGCTCATCCCCTGCACGGCCTGGGCCGAGCGGCCGACCAGGCCGACGAACGTGAAGATCCACGCCAGTGACCAGCCGCACAGGATGGCCAGCAGCGCTCCCAGGAGCACCCCGAACACGCCACCGGCGGGTCGATAGCCCATCGCCATACCGGTGGCGAAGGTGAGCGTGGTGGCGATCGTGTACCGGATCAGGTCGGCGACCATCGGGCCGGCCAGCGGCGCGATCCGAGACACCGGGAGCGCTCGGAATCGGTTGAAGACGCCCTTGTCCATGTCCTCACGCAACTGGGTGCCGGTGGCGATGCAGGCGGTCAGCGTGGTCTGGGCGATGATCCCGGGGATGATCAGCGGCAGGTAGGACTGCACGTCGCCGGAGATGGCGCCACCGAAGATGTAGGCGAACATCGCCGTGAACAGCAGCGGCTGCACGATCACGTCGAAGAACTGCTCGGGGTTGCGCCGCATCTTCATGGTGGCCCGCCAGGCCATCGTCATGGTCTGCGAGACGGTCTGGGCCAGCCCGATGTGGCCGGTGCTCGCGGAGACCCGATCCATCGGGTCGACGGCTCGTACTGCTGCATGCTCGATGACTGGGGTACTCATCGGTTCTCCTGCGGGGTGTCGGTCTGGTCGTCGTCGGCCTCATTGCGGGTCTCGTCGCTGGCCGGCTCACCGGTCAGGGCCAGGAAGACCTCGTCCAGGGTGGGCTTGGAGACCTGCACGGACTTGATCGAGATCTGCTGTTCGCGCAGCGCGATCAGGGCATCGGTGGCCTCGTCGGCGTTGGTCAGGGGAGCGTTCAGGGCCCCGGACTCTGGGGTGACCGCAGGCGGTTCCCCGAGCACTCCGGCCAGGACCTTGGCGGCCACCTCGATCTGGGTGGGATCCACCAACCTCAGATGCAGGGTGGAGCTGCCGACCGAGCTCTTCAGCTCGTCGGGGGTTCCCTCGGCCACCTTGCGGCCCCGGTCGATCACCGCGATCCGGTCGGCCAGCTGATCGGCCTCGTCCAGGTACTGAGTGGTGAGCAGGACCGTCGATCCGTTGTTGACCAGGGAGCGGATGGTGCCCCACATCTGGCCCCGGGTGCGTGGGTCGAGGCCGGTGGTCGGCTCGTCCAGGAAGATCAGCGGCGGCGAAGTGATCAGGCTTGCCGCCAGGTCCAGGCGGCGGCGCATCCCGCCGGAGAATTTTGCGATCTGGCGCTCGGCCGCGTCGGTGAGCCCGAACTGCTCCAGCAGCTCGCCGGCACGGGCTCGTGCCTCGGTCTTGCCCAGTCCGAGCAGTCGGCCGAAGAGCAGCAGGTTCTCGGTCGCGGTCAGATTCTCATCGACGGAGGCGTACTGCCCGGTGACCCCGACCAGCTGCCGGATCCGGTGTGGCTCGGCGGCCACGTCGACCCCGAAGATCGAGGCGGTTCCCCCGTCGATCCGCAGCAGGGTGGCCAACATGCTGAGCATGGTGGTCTTGCCCGCGCCGTTGGGCCCGAGTACTCCGAAGATCTCGCCGGTATGGACCTGCAGATCGATGCCGTCCACCGCACGTTGGTCACCGAAGACCTTGATCAGGCCCTTCGCGTCCACAGCCAGCGGTCCGGTTGCGGCGCCGGATGGTGTCGTATTGTTCATGAACTCCACAGTGACAGCCATGGGTTTCATGGTGGTTTCACCAGGGTTGCACCAGAAGCCACACCGAGGAGCAGGGGCCGGACGACAGCCGAGTTCAGGCCGCTTCGGGCGCCTCGACGGGGACCGGCTCCGGCTCCGGCAGGCTCTCCTTGCGTAGGCCGTGACCGAACAGGCGCAGCAGTTGCACGTTCAACGCCAGCAGGGCCACCGAGACGATTCCGTCGAGCAGCCAGTGGTTGGCGGTGACGGTGACCACCATGACGGTCGCGAAGGCATGACACAAGGTCAGCGCGCGCATGAGTCTCGACCGAGTGGTCGACCAGACCACGAAGGCGATCAGGACCGCCCAGCCCACGTGCAGGCTCGGCATCGCCGAGAACTGGTTGGCCATGTCCTCGACCGGTCCGCTGTAGGCGGATGGACCGATGGTGGACATGGTGTCGATCAGGCCGGTATCGGACATCAGCCGTGGGGGTGCGGTGGGGAAGAGGGTCTGGATCACCATCGACCCCGCCGTCTGCATGACCAGCAGGTTGCGCGCCCACACATATTGCGCACGAGGCCGCATCAGGACGCCCCAGACTACGAAGATGGCGGCCAACGGGAAGTGCATGGTGACGTAGTACTGGTTGGCCAACCGGAGCAGATCGTGGTTCAGCAGACCCTGGACCCAGGCCTCACTGGGGATGGGCAGGAAGCGCTCGACCGACTCGACCCAGTCGGCGTTCCTTCGGGCGGTCGCCTCCTGTCCGACGACCAGCTTCCGGATCACGGTGTAGGCCTGGTAGAGAGTGACGGCAATGACGAGGTCCACCCCGATATGGAGCAGCCTCTTCTTCATACCGGTCATTCCCTGCCTTCACCCCCAGGCCGACTCGTGAGTCCTGTCGTAGTCGGTGCACGGCACTCATCTGGCGCCGTGCACGGATGGGAGCGAGCCTAGCAGCGGCTCCGGTGGGTCAGTGCCCGGACGCGCCTGCCTGCCCGCGAAAGCGGCCCCTACAGGTGGGATCTCGCGACAGGGCATTAGCGTGGGGACATGTTCGCCGTCTACGCAGACTCGTTCTCGTCCGACTCCCCGCTCGACGGACTCGTGGTGGGGGAGCGACCCGATCCGGTGGCACCGCAAGGGTGGACGACCGTGACGGTCAAGGCAGCGTCACTGAACCATCATGACCTGTGGTCGTTGCGCGGGGTGGGCCTGGCGGCAGACAAGTTGCCGATGATTCTGGGCTGCGACGCGGCCGGTATCGACGCGGACGGTAACGAGGTCGTCGTGCACGCTGTGATCTCGGCTCTGGACTGGTCCGGAGACGAGACGTTCGACCCGAAGCGTTCGCTGCTCTCGGAGCGCCATCAGGGCACCTTCGCCGACCGGGTGATCGTGCCTCAGCGCAATGTCGTGCCCAAGCCCCCCTCGTTGTCCTTCGCCGAGGCGGCCTGCCTGCCCACGGCCTGGTTGACCGCCTATCGAATGCTGTTCACCAGGGGCGGTCTCCGGGCCGGAGAGACGGTTCTCGTCCAGGGAGCCGGCGGCGGGGTGGCCACAGCCGCGATCACCCTGGCCAGGGCGGCCGGACTGCGAGTGGTGGCCACCAGTCGGGACGAGCACAAGCGAGCTCGCGCCCTGGAGATCGGCGCCCATGAAGTCTTCGAGTCGGGGGCACGGCTTCCGGGCAAGGTCGACGCGGTCATCGAGACCGTCGGCAAGGCGACCTGGTCGCACTCGGTCCGCTCGCTGCGTCCCGGCGGCCGGATCATCACCTCGGGAACGACCTCGGGGGCCGACCTCGACGACGCCGAGATGACCCGCACCTTCTTCCTGCAGCTCTCCGTGATCGGTTCCACGATGGGGACCCGTGACGAGCTCGAGTCCCTGGTCACGATGCTGGACGCCACCGGTGCCCGCCCGTTGATCGACCGGGAGATCCCGATGACCGAGGCCCGTGACGGGTTCGCGGCGATGGCCGCCGGCGAGGTGTTCGGGAAGATCGTGTTCACCCGATGACCACCGCTAGGCGGCACGTGCTCACCGGCGCCGGGTCGGGGATCGGCGCCGCGCTGGCCCGTAGGTTGACCGAGCGTGGCGACGAGCTGATCCTGCTGGTTCGCGATGAACAGCGGGCCGACACCTTGCGTTCGGATTTTCCGGCTGCCCAGTTCGTGACCGCGGATCTGGCCGAACCTGGAACTCTGAACGGGATCGCCCGGACGATCGACGGCCCGGTCGATTCGCTGCTGCAGGTGGCCGGTATGGTCCAGCTGGCACCGGTAGGCAGAGTGCGGTTGGACGACTGGCAGCGCCAGTTGGACGTGAATCTCACCTCGCCGGCGGTGTTGACCCGAGAGTTCCTGCCTGCCTTACGCGCCGCCCGGGGCACGGTCGTCTTCGTGAACTCGACCGCGGGATTCAACGCCAACCCGACCTGGGCCGGCTACTCGGCGACCAAGTTCGGGCTACGGGCACTGGCCGATGCGCTGCGCGCCGAAGAACGCGGGAACGGGGTCGCGGTGACCACGGTCTACCCGAGCCGCACCGCCACCCCCATGCAGGAGTCGGTGCACGCCCAGGAGGGTAAGCCGTACGACCCGGCCCAGTGGAGTGACCCGGACACGGTGGCCGCCACCATCCAGCACGTGCTGGATCTGCCCCGTGACTCCTCGATCAACGAGGTGACCGTCCGCCCCCGCTGAGGGAAGAGAGGAACGGGATCCGCTCCTCAAGCCGAGGAGCCCCCGGTAGCGGTCTGGTTGACCTGCCTCCACACCACATCGGCTACCAGGTCCGGATGCTGCTCGGGTAACCAGTGCGAGGCTCCGTCCGCCTCGACGAACCGGTACTCCCCGGTCACGTAGCGGGCCGTGAGATCGGCGGCCCGGCGACCGAGAGCGGTGTCGGCCGAACCCCAGAGATAGCTGGTCGGTACCGAGACCGGGCCCCCGAAACCACCGGGCCGACCGGGTACGCACAGGCCGCGATACCAGTTCAGCGCGCCGGGCAGCGCACCGTCAGCCACGATGTCACGGTGGTAGTCGGCCAGCATCCTCTGGTCCATCCCACTGCTTCGGAGTGCCGCTGCTCCGCGACGCCCGGACAGGATCCTCTCGGGTAGCCAGGGCACCTGGAACCCGGCGATATACCAACTTCTGCGGGCCTGGTCCAGGGTTCGCATCGCGGTGACCAGGGCCCGTGGGTGGCCTACCGATAGGGCGGTCAGACTGCGGAGCAGCTCCGGGTGAGCCGAGGCCAGTGCCCAGGCCACGTTGGCGCCCCAGTCATGACCGACCAGGTGCACCGGAGCGCCGGCACGACCGATCAGAGCGACCACATCGCCGACCAGCTTCGAGATCGTGTAGTTCGCCCGGCCTTTCGGACGGGCTCCGGGGGAATAGCCACGCTGGTCGGGGGCCAGGGTGCGTAGGCCCTTGGCGTTGAGCCGGTCGGTGACCGCGCGCCAACTGCTCGCGCGTTGGGGGAACCCATGCAGCAGTACCACCACCTCACCATCGCCGGGACCGGCATCGGTGACGTCGAACCACAGCCCGTCATGGGCGTAGCCGGTGATCATGCAGGGACCGGTTCCACGATGAAGAATCGCCCTTCGCGCCCGCTGATCCACTCCAGGTTGAGTCCCCGGGCAGAAGTCGGCGCCAGAGTCATTCGACCGACATCGCGAAGTCGACCATCCGGAAGCTCGCCATCGTCGGCAGCCCCGCCAACCAACCCAGCGGGCCGTGCGGGTTGAAGTTCCAGTGTCCGCGCGCGGCCAGAGCCTTGGCTTTGCCGGTCAGCGGTGAGGACCGGTCCTCGAAGTCGGTCTCCTCGATGCCCGGCTGCCAGGTGGTGCCCTTGAACGAGGTGCGCGGCGCCAACCGGGAGACGTCGCTGAACCGGGCCCGGGCGATCTCGGTGCCATCGGGCAGGGCCATCTGCCAGGTGGTTCGGGTGATCGGCCCCTTCCGGCTGGAGGTTCCCGAGAAGGTACACAGGTCTTTCGGGATCGCCCAGATCGCACGGCCGCCGGACTTCGAGGCAGGGGAGTCCACCCAGATGTCGGTAATGGTGACACCCTTGACCGGTGACTTCACCACCCGCCCCACCAGCAGTTCCCCGTAGGTGAGCGGGCTGGGCGACTGGTAGTCCACCATGGCGACCCCGTAGACCCCGGCCGGTCGCAGTTGGTCCACGTCAGCGGGCACCTTGATCAGCGAGAGCCACAACTGTCCGTGCATGTGCCAGGGCGCCGGGGGATAGGTGTCTGCCATGCCAGGCAGGCTAGTCGGTTGCAACGCTGAGAGGGCGCTTTTGCCTAACCCACGGGTTAGGCAAAAGCGCCCTCTCAGCGTAAAAACAGAGGAAAACTCAGTCCTCGGGATCGTCCTCACGGGCGAGCCAGGTGGCGAAGCGTTCCACCGCGGTCTCGAACTCGGGGTGGGCGTCGGTGAACTCCTGGAGCCGATCGGCGACCCAGGCCAGGGTCACCTCCTCGTCCCCACGCCGCGTCTCGAGTTCCTCGATGCCACGATCAGTGAAGTACACCTCGAGCACCTCAGTCCCGGGAGGCCGCGAAAGCGGACTCGAGCAACTGCTTTTGCTGCTCGATGTGACGCTTCACGGTACCTACGGACGGGGAGGAAGATGCCTGACGGGTGACACTCTCGACCGGAACCGTGAGGCCCAGCTGAGGAACCACGTTGATCAGATAGTGCGGCCAGGCCCCCATGTTCGCCGGCTCGTCCTGCACCCAGCGCACCGTCTTGAGGTTCGGGTACTTGGCGATCTCCGCCCGGATCGCCTCGATCGGTTCGGGATAGAGCTGCTCGGCCCGGGCGATCGCGAACTTCGCGCTGTCCTCGTGCTTGCCGCGCTCCACCATCAGGTCCCAGGTGATTCGCCCCGAGCAGATCAGCAGCGTGGTGACCTCGTTGACATCGGCCGCCTCATCGCCGATGAACGGGCGGAACGTGCCCTGCTGGAAGTCACCGGGCTGGCTGGCCGCCTCCTTGCGCTTGAGCATCGACTTCGGGGTGAACACCACCAGTGGGCGGTGCTCCTCGCCGAGCGAGTGCTGGCGCAACAGGTGGAAGTAGCTGGCCGGGGTGGACGGCTGGGCGACGGTCATCGCGCCCTCCGCACACAGCTGCAGGAAGCGCTCGATCCGGGCCGAGGAGTGGTCCGGGCCCTGCCCTTCATAACCGTGCGGGAGCAGCAGCACGACACCGGAGTTCTGCCGCCACTTGGCCTCGGAGGACGAGATGAACTCGTCGATCACGGTCTGGGCGCCGTTGACGAAGTCACCGAACTGGGCTTCCCACAGGGTCAGTGCTTCGGGGCGGGCCACCGAGTAGCCGTACTCGAAGCCGAGTGCCGCGTACTCGCTGAGCAGCGAGTCGTAGACGAAGAACTTGGCCTGGTCCTCGCTCAGGTTCGACAGCGGGGTCCACTCATCGGCGTTCTTGCGGTCGATGATCGTGGCGAACCGGGAAACGAAGGTGCCCCGGCGGCTGTCCTGTCCCGAGAGACGGACCGGTCGGCCCTCCATCAACAATGAGCCGAACGCCAGGATCTCACCGGTGCCCCAGTCGATCGGGCCCTCGGTAATGCCCTGGGCCCGCCGCTGCAGTTGTGGCAGCACCTTCGGGTGCACGGTGAAGCCCTCGGGCGGGGTCACGTAGGAGTCCGCGATCCGCTTCATCACCTCGGGGGTGATCGCGGTCGTGGTGTCGGAGGCCTCCTCCTTCTCGGGGTACTCGGGCACGGTGATCCACTCCGAGGGAGTGTCCTTGCCCGCCTCGCGCACCTCGGTGAAGACCCGCTCCAACTGCTGCTGGTAGTCGCGCAGCACCTGCTCGGCTTCGTCCATCGTGATGTCGCCGCGACCGACCAGCGACTCGGTGTACAGCTTGCGCACCGACCGCTTGGCCTCGATCAGGTCGTACATCAACGGCTGGGTGTAACTCGGGTCGTCGCCCTCGTTGTGACCTCGGCGGCGGTAGCACACCAGGTCGATCACGACGTCCTTGTTGAACCGCTGGCGGTACTCGAAGGCGAGTCGCGCCACCCGGATGCAGGCCTCGGGGTCATCACCGTTCACGTGGAAGATCGGGGCCTGAACCATGCGCGCCACATCGGTGGCGTACAGCGAGGAACGAGACGATCCCGGCGAGGTGGTGAAACCGACCTGGTTGTTCACGATCACATGGATCGTGCCGCCGGTGCGGTAGCCACGCAGCTGGGACAGGTTGAGGGTCTCGGCGACCACGCCCTGGCCGGCGAATGCGGCGTCACCGTGCACCAGCAACGGCAGCACCGGGTACTCCAGACCCCGGTCCAGCACGTCCTGCTTGGCCCGGGCGATGCCCTCCAGAACCGGGTCGACGGCCTCGAGGTGCGAGGGGTTGGCCGCGACCGACACCTTGATGGTGTCGCCCTTGCCCGAGACGAACTCGCCCTCGGCGCCCAGGTGGTACTTCA